>DAIETC010000233.1 GCA_027345905.1 Kineosporiaceae bacterium
TTGAGCGGGGCGAAACGTTGCGCGCCATCGCCGGCCCCGCCGCGGCCGTCCTCGATCCGGTAGGTGCCGGCCGAGTGCCAGCTCATCCGGATGAACAGCGGGCCGTAGTGGCCGTAGTCGGCCGGCCACCAGTCCTGCGACGTCCTCATCAGGTCGAAGACGTCACGCTTGAGCGCCTCGACGTCGAGGGACTGCAGCTCGCGCGCGTAGTCGAAGTCGTCGTCCATCGGTGTGGGTTGTGGCGCATGCTGGTTGAGCACCTTCAGGTCCAGCTGGTTGGGCCACCAGTCGCGGTTCGTGCGTGGCCTGGTGCCCGTCGGCTCGGGGTTGGGGATGACCGGGTTTTCGCTCTCGCTGCCAGACACGTCGGTAGCGCTCCTTCGTTGTCGTCGATGGTGTTGTGCTGCTACGCCGCGAAGCGGCAGGCGGGGCACAGGCCCCAGTAGGTGACCTCTGCCTCGTCGATCAGGTAGTCATGGTCGTCCGACGCCGTCAGGCATGGTGCGTGCCCGACCGCGCAGTCCACGTCGGCGATGGCGCCGCACGAGCGGCACACGACGTGATGGTGGTTGTCCGCGGCCCGACTGTCGTAGCGGGCCACCGACCCCGTCGGCTGGATCCTGCGGACGAGGCCTGCGGCCGTCAGGGCACGCAGGACGTCGTACACGGCCTGGTGCGAGACGTCACCGAGGCTGGTGCGGGCGGCGTCGATGATTGCCTCGGTGTCGGCGTGCGGCAGGTTGTGCACCGCAGCCAGCACCCCGAGCCGCGGGCGCGTCACGCGCAAGCGGGCCGAGCGCAGCATGCCCTCGTAGTCCAGGGTGGTCGGCATGCGCCCAGCCTTCCCGATTTTCTTGAATGAGTCAAGATCTCACGGCCCGCTGGCCACTGGGGCACCCTGCGGCGGTTCCCCCGGCCACTGGGGCACCCTGCGGCCGTCACGCCGGCGACTGGGGCACCCTGCGGCCGTCACGCCGGCGACTGGGGCACCCTGCGGCCTTGTGGTGGCCACGGGGTGCCCCAGTGGCGGCGCGAAGGGCAGTGGCGGTACCCAGCCGCTGGCGCGCAGTCTCAGCGGAGCTCAGGGACGCCGGCCCGCTGGCCGTGGACTTGCATACGAACGTCCCCGCCGACGAGGCGGTGACTGAACCGGATGGCCGCCGCCAACGTATGCGGTGAATGACACAACCTTGACCCCGGGAGTCGTCATGACCCACGAATTCAGGCACCCCATCGCGGCGCGTGCCGCCGTCCTCGCGGTGGTCTTGCTGCTGGCATCCTGTGGCTCGGTGGGCGACGCACCGTCCACAAGCGCTGGCCCTTCGAAGTTTGTGGTCAGTACCGGGGCAACCGCGCTGGGCACCGTCCTGGTCGACGGCCGAGGACGCACCCTTTACGAGCTCACGTCAGACACCGCCGCGCGGTCCACGTGCACGGGGGCATGTCTTGTCGCGTGGCCCCCCGTGGTGGTTACCGCACCACCAGCCGCAGGGGCAGGGGTCAGCGCCACGCTGGGGGTGGTGGCCGCCGGCCAGCAGCTGAGCGTCAACGGTCACCGCGTTTACACCTTCAGTCGCGACACGGCTCCTGGGCAGAGCTCCGGGCAGGGAATCCGCAGCTTCGGTGGCACCTGGTGGGCCCTGGACCCGACGGGAGTGCCGATCACCCAGCCGGGCACTCGCCCACCGACGCCCACCAACTCCTCCGGGGACGTCCGCGGGTACTGACTGCTGCCGTCGCACCGGGCGGGCGCGGCGTGCGGTGCTCCGAAGGGGCCTGAAGCAGACGGCGCGAAGGGGGCCGAAGCAGACGGCGCGTCAGCCGCCCGTCATCGCCCGGCGACGTGCCCGAGGTGCACGGACGACGAGTCGCCCGACTCGCTCACCGGGGAAGCGAACACTTGCGCGTTGACGGGATGCCCGTCGACGTGCAGCAACCGCGTGCCAGGCGCCCCCGCTGCGCCGGCGAGCAACAAAGCTGGATAGGGCCGGACGTCGACCCTGCGCTCGTTCGGGTGAGTGAGCTCATCGACGGACATTGAGAGCACCTCGCTGGTCGAACGTCCCAGGATGCGCGCAAAGGCGGAGTTCACGCGTAGGAAGGTCCCGTCCGGGCGGGTCACGGCGAGGGGGACGTAGTCCCAGACCTGGTGGCACTGCTGCTCGGTGCGTCGTAGGTCCATGCGTAGCCCCACCGTCTCGGTCACGTCCCGAGACAGCGAGAGCACCTGGGCGAGCGCGCCGTCGGCACCCACCAGGTGCTGCACCGAACTTTGCAGCCAGCGGTAGGACCCGTCGCGGTGGCGCACTCGGTGGGTGAGCGTGTCGGTGGGCGCCGCCAGGGCGGCCAAGCATGCGGATCGGTCCTGCGGGTGCAGGTGCGGCAGCACCGAGCGACCTGTCAGCTCAGCCGGAGCCCAGCCCAGCATCGAGCGCACGGTCGAGGAAGCGTAGGTGATGACGCCGTCCGCGGTGGTGACGAGCACGAGCTCCTCGGTGCCGGGGATGAGCATGGACGCCCGGCTGCCTTCGGCCCCCTCCATCCAGTTGGCGGGGACGAGCTCGCCGAGGACCGCATGCAGCTGCGCCGAGGAAGGTTGTGGCTTGCCGAAGTGCCAGCCTTGGGCGCTGTCGCAGCCCAACGCGGCGAGCTGGCGGGCCTGCGCCGGGTCCTCGATTCCCTCCGCGCAGACCGTGATGCCGAGGCTGTGCGCCGTCTCGATCACCAGCCGCACCAGGACGGCGTCCCCGGCGCTGTTGGCGATCCGCTGCACGAAGGAGCGGTCGATCTTGACGATGTCGACGGGCAGGTCGCGCAACATCGTCAACGAGGAGTGACCGGTGCCGAAGTCGTCCAGGGCGATGCGCACGCCGAGCGCGGACAGCTGCTCCAGGCGGCGGGCCGTGTTGGCGCAGTCCTCGATGGCGGCGGTCTCGGTGACTTCCAGGCACAGTCGCTGCGGTGCCAGGCCCGACCGGGACAGGGCCATGGCGACCTGGTCGACGATGCCGGGCTGGCTCAGCTCGACGGGCGAGACGTTGACCGAGACCCAGGGGGTGTTGGTGCCGGACTGCTTCCACTGCGCGGCCTGGGCGCAGGCTTCGCCCAGCACCCACCGGCCCAGGCCGAGGATCAGACCGGTGCGCTCGGCGAGGGTGATGAACTCCTCGGGCGAGACCGGCCCGAGCTCGCCATCGTCCCAGCGCACCAGCGCCTCGGCTCCGACCACCCGGGCTTCGGCCAAGGCGACCACGGGCTGAAAGTGCACCTTGAGCAGACCGTCGTCGATGGCGGCTCGCAACCGCCGTTCGAGGTTGCGCTGGTGCTGGGTCGCCCGCGCATCGGCCTCGCTGGGCATCAGGACCCGGTCGAACTGCTCGACCCGACCGCGGCCATGGCGTTTTGCGCGGTACATGGCCAGGTCGGCGTGCTTGAGCATGACCTCCGCCGAGCTGACTGAGGGATCTGGGACGACTTGGTCCGAACGGGCGACCCCGACGCTCGCGCCGACGTACACCTCGCGTTCGTGCAGCGTTCCCTGCTCGTCGGTCACGGTCACCAGGAAGGGCGCGGCAGCCATGAGCACCACGCGTTCGGCCCGTACGCGGCTCTGGGCTGCCGTCATGGCGCCGAAGCTCAGGACGGCGAACTCGTCGCCGCCGAGCCGGGCGACCAGGTCGTCGGCTCGCGAGACCGAGCGCAGCCGCTCGCCGAACTGGACCAGCACCTGGTCGCCCGCGGCGTGACCGTGCTGGTCGTTGATGTCCTTGAACCGGTCCAGGTCCAGGTACAGCAGGGCCGCCCGATCTCCAGACCTGGTGACCTGAGCGAGGCGCTGCATCAGGTGTAGCCGGTTCGGCAGTCCGGTCAACGGGTCATGCATCGCCTGGTGCGCGAAGTGCAGCGCGAGGCGCTCGAAGATGTCACTGACGGCGACGACGCGTACGGCTTCGCCGTCCCTCGTGACCAGCACCCCCTCGGCGCTCACGCCGGTCGGTCCGCGATCGCCGACCCACCCGTCCGGGCCCAGCGCGTCACCTGGGCCCACGGTGAGTTGACGGTTGTTGATCAGCAGCGTGGCGGCCGTCACGATGGCGGTGTCTTCGGCAAGGGCCAACGTCGGCGGGTGCGGCAGATCGCCCACCCGCCGACGTCCGTGCAGCAGGCGCCCGTACCCCAGCCTTCCCGTGAGGAGGGACTCGAAAGTCGAGCGCTGGACGAGGATCGGCGCCGCGCCGCCCGTGAGGGCGACCCAGCGCAGGCCGTCGTCGCGCCGGAACATCTCGTCCAGCTGGCTGGTCGTCAGGTCGGTGGCCACGCTGCGGATCGGCTGTGCGAGCTCGGACAGCGTGCCCGTCCGGCCAGCCGATCCTCGCCGGTCGTCGAACGACTCGACCAGCAACAGGCCTTGTTCGGACATGCCCACCCCTTCGCTCGCAGTGCCAACAGAGGCTGATCGGCACGCGAGAATGGATCTTGACGCGCCGAGCTGCGACGTCGGTGAAGTTCACCCCCTGTTCACGAGCCTTGCCCATTCTTGGTAGTCCAGGCGTACTGGTGGTGGTGCCGCAGCTCACGACCGACCAGTCGCCCTCGAACGCCGGTTCTGTGTCGCCCAGGAGGGCCAGCGCCTCGCGTGACACGATCGCTCGATGAGCGGGCTGACCGACAGGCGGGCGGTGACCGGAACCGACTTGGGCGCGCCCCAGCGTCCGCCGTTCGAGCGGTGGCTGGGTCTGTTGTTCGTATTGTTCGCCTCGGCGCTCGTGCCCTGGACCGTCTACCTGGCCATCGAGCTGCCGCGCAGGGCGGTGAGCCGGCACTACGACCTGGCCTGGGTCGGATTCGACATCGCGCTGGGTGTGGTGTTGTCCGCTACCGCGTGGTTGGCGATACAACGTTCTCGCTACCTGGCGCTGGCGGCTACGGCCGCTGCCACGCTGCTCGTGGTGGATGCCTGGTTCGACGTCGTGACGGCCTCGGCCGGGCGCCAGGAGGCCATGGCGCTGGTGCTGGCGGGTCTGATCGAGCTGCCGCTCGCTGCCCTGTGCGTCTGGTGGGCCCTGCACGTCCAGGACGTCATGGCCAGCACGGTGGTGTTCTGGCGACGGCGCGCCGCCAGCGCCAGCTCAGCCGTGGGTGGGCACGTCGGAGAAGAGACTGCTGACTGACTCGCCGAGGTGGATCCGGTCGATCGCCTCCGCGAACAGTGGTGCCACCGAACGGACCTCGAGGTTGGGTAGGCCGTAGTGGCCGGCCTGCGGCACCGTGTTCGTCGTGACGATCTCGTCGATGTCGCCTCGGCTGGACAGCCGCTGGATCGCCCGTCCGGTGAACAGTCCGTGCGTGCAGGCGATCGAGACCCGCTGGACGTGGCGCGGCGCGAGCATGTCCAGAAGCTGGACGACGGAGCCGCCCGTCGCGATCTCGTCGTCCAGGATGATGACGTCCTTGCCGTCGACGTCCCCGACGATGGAGTCGATCACGACGCTCTCGTCGGTCAGGCGGCGCTTGCTGCCAGCAGCGACGGGCAGGTCCAGCATGCGAGCGAACGCACTGGCGGGTTTGGCGTTGCCCAGGTCGGGCGACACGACCACCGTGCGCGACAGGTCCGTGCCGCGATAGTGCATCGCAAGGTCGCGCAGGGCGGTGAGGTGGTCGACCGGCACGGAGAAGAACCCGTGCACCTGCGGGGCGTGCAGAGCCATCGTGACGACCCGGTCGGCGCCCGCGGTGGCGATCAGGTCGGCCACCAGCCGGCCGCCGATGGAGATGCGGGGCGCGTCCTTCTTGTCCGAGCGCGCGTAGGAGTAGTGGGGAATGACGGCGGTGATCTGCGCGGCCGAGGCGCCGCGTGCCGCGTCGAGCATGAACAGCAGCTCGACCAGGTTCTCCTGCACCGGCGGCACGAGCGGCTGGACGATGAACACGTCGCGCTGGCGGCAGTTGGCGCGCAGCTGGACCTGCAGGCAGTCGTTGCTGAATCGCTGGACGTGGGTTGGCGACAGCTCGACACCGAGCACCGAGCAGATCTCAGCGGCCAGCTCGGGGTGCGCGGTTCCGCTGAAGATGACGATCTCGCCCATACGCGGTGGCTCCGGCCGGTCGGGGTGGGCAGGGTGCGGGGGGCCAGCCTAACGATCGGGGGCGCCTGCCACCATGCGGGGATGGACCTTGCCACCCCGCTCGGCCCGCGGGTGCTCGTCGTGGAGGACGACACCCAGCTGGCGGCGATGCTGCGGACGCTACTGAGCGACGAGGGCTACCGCGTGGACGTCGCGCGCGATGGTCAGCAGGGCTTGCACCTCGCGCTGGGGGCCAGGCACGACATCCTGCTCGTCGACCGCGGCCTGCCGGGCATCGAGGGCATCGATCTGGTACGCCGGTTGCGCCGTCAGGGGGTCACCACCCCGGTGCTCGTGCTGACGGCACGGGGGACTGCAGCCGACCGGGTCGAAGGGTTGGACGCCGGGGCGGAGGACTACCTCGTCAAACCGTTCGACGTCGACGAGCTGCTCGCACGGTTGCGGGCGCTGCTGCGCAGGCACCTGGAGGACGCCGAAGAGCTCGACCTCGGCGGGCGTCGGCTGCTGGTGGCCGAGCGCCGGGTCGTGGGCGCCTCGGGCGCGGACGTCGAGCTCTCACCGCGCGAGTGCGAGCTGCTGCTGGTGCTAGCGCGGCGCCCGAGTCGGGTGTTCGGCCGCGAGGAGCTGCTCGACCGGGTCTTCGACGACGCCGACACCACCGGGGCCGTCGACACGTACGTGCACTACCTGCGGCGCAAGCTGGGGCGGGACATCGTCCGCACGGTCCGCGGCAGCGGCTACCGGATGGGGCACGGGTGAGTCGGCCCGACGAGGACGAGCAGATGGTGCGCGCCGCGGCGCGCTCGGTCGCCTGGCAGGCGGCGCTGGCCGTCACCGTCCTGGTCCTGGTCATGGGCGCCGCGCTGCTGGCCGTCGAACGTCACCAGCAGCGCGTCCAGGCCGCGGCGGCAACCCGCTTGGCCTGGGTCAGCGCCGACGACCTCACCGACCCGCCCGCTGGAGTGTGGCTGGTCGTGAGCACCGCCCAAGGTTTGCGTCGAGCCAGTGCCCGCGCCCCGTCGTCCTGGGCCGAGGTCGACCCCGCACGCCTGCCCGACGGCCCCGCCTGGGCCACCGTCGGCGGCGAGCAGGTGGAGGTCTTCACCGGAAACAAGCCGATCGGGCGGCTCAGCGCCGTCTTCGACGGACGCGTCGATGAGGTGGAGCGCCAGCGGCTTCTCGGTGCGCTGCTCATCGCCACCCTGGTCGGCGTTCTGGGCGCCCTCGTGCTCGGGGCCATGATCGCCCGCCGTGCGGTGCGCCCGCTCGGCGACGCGCTGGCTCTGCAACGGCGCTTCGTGGCCGACGCGAGCCACGAGCTACGTACACCACTGACGGTGTTGCACACTCGGGCGCAGCTGGTGCGCCGGCGACTGCGCGACCAGGTCGACCCGGTCAGCTCCGGTGAGCTGGACCTGCTGGTCAGCGACGCGCAGGTGCTGGGCGAGGTGGTGGGTGACCTGCTGCTCGCCGCCGAGGTGGGCGGACGCCAGGGGCACGGGGAGCAGGTGGACCTGATCGCCGTCGCGCGGGCGGTCGTCGAGAGCATGCACGACATCGCGGCCGAGAAGAACGTCGACCTGGTTGCTGAGGTGCCCGGCGGCGCGCAGGGCGGGCCGCAGGACGGCGCGGCGGGCCTGGCAGGGCACGAGGCGCAAGGCCTCGTGGCGGACGGGGCGGCGAGCGTGCTGGGTGCGGCCGTCGCCATCCGCCGCGCCTTGTCCTCATTGGTCGACAACGCGCTGGCGCACACCGCCGCGGGGGGACACGTCCGCGTCCAGGTGGTGACCGAACCGGACGTCGTCCTCGTGCACGTCGTGGACGACGGTGAGGGGCTCGATCCCGCCACGGCCAGCCAGCTGGTGCAAAGGTTCGCTCGCGGGACGGACGCCGCCGGCGCCGGGCGCCGGTTCGGCATCGGCCTGGCCCTGGTCGACGAGGTCGCCCGCGCGCACGGTGGAACGCTGCAGATCGAGGGCCAGCTCGGCGAGGGTGCCCGGTTCAGCCTGCGGCTGCCCCGCGCCGGCCGCTGAGGCGGGCGCACCAACCGGTGAACGCGTGGTGAACTCTTCGCCGGGTCCCCCGCAGCGCTCGAAGGCACACCGGCGAGGGCCTTAGGTTTTCGGTCATGAGCATCACTCGACGCCACCTGCTGGCCGGGACAGGGGCGGTGCTGGGAAGCGCGGCACTGGCCACCGCTGACCCCCAGGCCGCCAGTGCGAAGAAGTCCTCGTCGACCCTGCCCGAACCCGGGCAGTCCGGCATCGACCATGTCGTGGTCGTCATGATGGAGAACCGCTCGTTCGACCATTACCTGGGCTGGCTGCCTGGCGCCAACGGGCGCCAGAAGGGCCTCACCTACGTCGACCGGTACGGCGTCCCGCACAGCACGCACCACCTACGCGACTACCAGGGTTGCGCGCACCCGGACCCAGACCACTCCTTCGAAGGCGGCCGGATCGAATACGACGACGGCGCCTGCGACGGGTGGC
>DAIETC010000248.1 GCA_027345905.1 Kineosporiaceae bacterium
CGCGGCCTGCAGTCCGGCGAGCACGGGCACGGCGACGCCCCGGCCGGCGGCCACGAAGTCCTCGAAGGCCGAGCGCGTGGTGTGCGATGGCTCGAAGCCCAGAACCTCGCGCATCCGGGCCGTGTTCAGCACCCGACCATAGGCGAGGAACTGCAGCTGCTCGCCCGAGAGGTCGCCCAGCCCGGAGCGACGGACGACCTGAGCGACCCAGCCGGTCAAGGGTGCCGGGACCGGCAACGTCGGCCGGCCGGCGAGGCGAGCGGCCTGCGAGAGCGCCAGCACACCGTCCCCGGCCACGTTGACGGTCCCCACCCCGGAGCCGAGGATGGCCTTCAGCATCGCGGCAAGAGCGTCGTCCTCGTGGACGAACTGGAGTCGGGCGTCGAAGCCCAGCACGGTCGGAACGAGCGGCATCGTGAAGTAGTCCGTCATCTGGGTGACGATCCGCGGGCCGATGATGTTGGCAAAGCGCAGCACCGACAGGCCGACGTCGCCTCGGCGGCGTGCGAAGCCACGGACGTACCCCTCGACCTCGACCGAGTCCTTACCGAACCCGGTGCGCGGCAACGACTTCGCGCCGGTGTCTTCACTGAAGGCGGCGGGGTCGCGCGGCGACGACCCGTACACGGCGGCGCTGCTCTTGACCATCAGCCGGCGCACCGTGGGCGCCTTCTGGCAGGCCGCGAGCAGCTGCATCGTCCCGATGACGTTGATCTCTTTCATCGACGCCCGGCCACCTGCCGACACCGGTGTGGTGATCACGTTCAGGTGCGCCACCGTGTCGACCTCGGCCTGGGCGATCACCTTGGCGATGATGGGGTTACGGATGTCGGCGCGAACGAACTGCACCCCTGGGATCGGCAGCGCGGGCGGCACGACGTCCACCCCGATGACGCGTTCCACCTGCGGTTGGGCCAGCAGCAGCCGCGCGAAACGCCCGCCCAGGTAGCGCGACACGCCGGTAACGAGCACCACCTGTCCCACAGCATCACCGCCCCTGAGCCTGCTCGCAGATCCCGGCCGAGCCTAACCGGGCTATCCGCAGGTGATTACTTCTTGTTGCGACGCTGGTGGCGCGTCTTGCGCAACAGCTTGCGGTGCTTCTTCTTCGCCATGCGCTTGCGGCGCTTCTTGATGACAGAGCCCATCGAGTACCTCGTCGCCTTCGGGTCGCTGCGGCAGCGCTACAGGACCGGGGCGGATGCACCCGGCCAGTCCAGGCCCCATGTTAGCGCGGCCGACGACGCGCCGATGCCGCGCTCAGGCGGTCTCGATGTAGGAGTCCTTCAGGTAGTCGTGCACCGCCTGCTCCGGGACGCGAAACGAGCGCCCCACGCGCACGGCCGGCAGTTCGCCGCTGTGCACGAGGCGGTACACGGTCATCTTCGACACGCGCATGATGGAAGCGACCTCAGCGACGGTCAGGAACCGCACCTCGGACAGTGCTCGTTCGGGGGACATGCGTCACCGATCCGTCCTGGCACGCGACGCGTCGCCGGCTTCCCCACCGGCGCACGACCGCATCCGTGCGAAGGCACACGATAGGGGCTCTTGGTGCCGCTGGGGAAGCGAATGGCTGTTCCTGGGGCCCATGTGGAGCAGCAACACCCCTGTGGCTGCCCGATCTAGGCGGTTTGCGGCCTCACGCCGCCTCGGCGGCGCCGGCATTCAGCCGAACCAGGGATCCAAGCCGTGGAGCGGGAAGACCGCCCGCCGGGTGGCCATGATCGCCCGGTCACCGGCGTCCTGGGGGTCGTGGCCGACCTCCCACGAGCGCCACTGCGGGTCGGTGCCATCACCCATCAGCGCCGGGCCCGCGCGAGCGCACTGGCGGGCGACGTGATCAAGCCACGACTGCGGCACCGGCGCGGACGTCGGCACCGGCCGGTGCGCCGCTGTGGCCACCAGATGTGCCCAGGAGCGCGGGACCACGTCGATGCTCGCGTAGCCGCCACCACCGGTGGCCAGCCAGCGCCCCCCGCATACCTGGTGGGCGAGGTCGTGCACCATCTGCTGCGCGGCCCGCTGGGCGTCCACGGTGACCGCCAGGTGGGCCAACGGGTCCAGCAGGTGGGTGTCGCAGCCGTGCTGGCTGACGAGCACGTCCGGGGCGAACGCCTGCACCAAGGGTGGCACCACCGAGCTGATCGCCCGCAGCCAGCCGGCGTCCGACGTCCCGGGAGCCAGCGCCACGTTGGCCGCCGAGCCCAGCGCCTGCGGACCGCCGATCTCAGTGGGGTCGCCAGTGCCCGGGAAGAGGAACCGGCCGCTCTCGTGCACAGAGATCGTCAGCACCCGCGGGTCGTCCCAGAAGATCGACTGGACGCCGTCGCCGTGGTGCACGTCCAGGTCCACGTAGGCGACCTTCGTCGCGCCGCGCTCCAGCAGCCGGCCGATGGCCAGGGCGACGTCGTTGTAGATGCAGAACCCGCTGCCGTGGCCCCGCATCGCGTGGTGCAGCCCCCCGCAGAAGTTGACGCCGTGCTCGATCGCGCCGCTCCACAGCGCCTCGGCCAGGTCCACGCTGCCCTGCGCCACCCGGGCACTGGCCTCGTGCATGCCGACGAACGCCGGGTCGTCGCTCGTACCCAGGCCCAGGTCGGCGCGGGCCCGCGAAGGGTCGAGCGAGGCGGCCCGCACGGCCTGGATGTACTCCGGGTCGTGCACGAGCGCCAGCAGCGCGTCGTCCGCCACGCCCGCGCCCGCCACCTCGACGCCGGGCGCCTCGAACAGGCCGAGATCGGTGCACAACCGGGCGGTCAGGGCCAGGCGCACCGGCGCGAGCGGGTGCGCAGGCCCGAAGTCGTAGCCGGTGAACTCCTCGCTCCAGATCACCCGGGCCTGCGTCACCATGGGCGTTGACGCTACAACTCGCGCACCCGCCCCGCGCCGTCAGGCGGGCGGTGGGGGCAGCCAGACGGGTTCGCCGTCGACCGGGTAGATCATGGCCATCTCTTGGCCCTCGGCACCGCCGGCCATCGCACGACGCTGGTCGCTGGGGCGAAAGCCGTAGCTGCTGAAGAACGCGACCGCCCGCCCGTTCTCGGTGGACACCCAGGCCTGCAGCATGCGGTGCTTGGTCTGTCGTGCGTGCTCGGCTGCGGCCTCGGTCAACCGCCAGGCGACGCCGGCTCCGCGCCATTGCGGCACGACCCACATCCCGAACAGCTCGGCCACCTCGGGATCTGGCGCCTGGCCGACCGACACGATGCCCACCGGGACGGCGGACGCGGTGGCCACCAGCCGGGCCGAGCGCGCCATCCGGGTGCGCCACAGCTCCTCGTCGAACGCCGCCTCCTGCGCGAAGGTGTTGCTGAACGCCTGTGGCGCCTCCTGCAGCGCGGCCAGCCGCAGCTCACGGTAGGTCTGCCAGTCCTGGCTTCCGAGGGCGCGTACGCGCACGTCGCTCATGACCCCCACCGTCTCACGAAGTGGTTGACCGCTCAGCCCTGGCCACCGGCCAGCTCACGGCTGCGGTCCCGGGCGGCGACCATCGCCGTCAGGAACGCCGCCCGCACCTTGTGCTCGTCCAGCTCGCGCAGGGCGGCCACCGTCGTGCCGGCCGGGCTGCTCACCTGCTCGCGAAGCACCGTGGGGTGCTCGCCGGTCTCGCGCAGCATCGTGGCGGCGCCGTACAACGTCTGCACGACGAGCTCGGTGGCTGTGGTGCGCGCCAGCCCCAGCAGCACTCCGGCCTCGATCATCGCCTCGACGACATAGAACACGTACGCCGGCCCGGACCCACTGATCGCCGTGACCGCATCCTGGTGCTTCTCGGCCAGGCGCACGACCCGCCCGCACGAGCGCAGCAGCGCCTCGGCCTGCGCCAGGTGCTGCTCGTCGCAGTGCACGCCGGGGCTGATCGCCGCCATCCCCTCGTCGACCAGGGCGGGCGTGTTCGCCATGACCCGTACCACCGGGGTCCCCTGCGGCAGGCGCTGCTCGAGGTAGGCGGTGGTGATGCCCGCGGCCAGACAGACCACGAGCGTGCCCGGCTCCAGCCGGTCGTGGATCTGCGCGAGCAGGTCCGCCATGGCCTGCGGTTTGACGACCAGGACGACGGTCGCCGCGGCGGCGGCCGCAGCGGCGTTGTCGAGCACCCGCACGCCGTACGCCGCGCTCAGCTCGGCCGCCCGCTCGGGACGGCGCTCGCTGACCACCAGCTGCTGGACCGGGCGCCCCGAGCGCAGCAGCCCGGACAGCAGGGTTTCGCCCATCACGCCCGCGCCGAGGATCGCGACGGTGTCCTGGCGTCTCGCGCCCACGTTCACCCCTTCGTCGCCAGCGAACGCAGGAAGAAGGCCGTGTTCGCGGGGCGTTCGGCCATCCTGCGCATCAGGTACCCGTACCACTGCTCACCGTAGGGGACGTAGACCCGCAGCTTCTCCCCGCGTCCGGCCAGCCGCTGCTGCTCGCCGGGACGCACGCCGTACAGCATCTGGTACTCGTAGCTGCCGGGCAGGCGGGCGTGCTGCACCGCCAGAGCCGCTGCGATCGAGATCAGCCGCGGGTCGTGGGTTGCGACCATGGGGTAGCCCCGGCCGGCCATCAGGGTGCGCAGGCACCGGACGTACGAGCGGTCGACGTCCCCCTTGGTGGCGTAGGCCACCGACGCCGGCTCGTCGTACGCCCCCTTGCACAAGCGCACCCGCGAGCCGGCGAGGTCGCGACAGTCGGCCTCGGTGCGGCGCAGATAGGCCTGCAGCACGGCGCCCACCCAGGGGAAATCCGCCCGAAGCTCGCGCAGCACCGACAGCGTGGAGTCGGTGGTGGTGTGGTCCTCCATGTCCAACGTCACGGTGGTGGCCGCCTCGCTGGCCGCCTGGCACACGTCCCACGCGTGCTCCAGGGCGACCTTCTCGCCCTCTGCGGGCAGCGCCTGCCCCACCGCGGACAGCTTCAGCGACACCTCGCAGCGCCCACCGGCCGCCAGACCTGAGTCGGCGAGCAGCCGCAGCACCCGCCCGTACTCGTCGCGGACGGCGCGCGCCCGGGCGATGTCACCCGTGTGCTCACCGAGGTAGTCCAACGTCACCAGCAGCCCGGACGACGTCAGGTCGGCGCAGGCCGAGACGGCGTCCTGGCTCGCGGGGCCGGCGACGAACCGGCGCACGACCCGGCGCGAGAGCGGCGCGGTCTCGACCACCTGGCGCACGCGGGCGCTCTCGGACATCCGCAACAGCACGCGGCGCAGCATGGCGTCAGGCTACGGCCTGCCCTGGGCTCACGGGGTGCGGCGACGCAACGTCAGGGCGCCGAGCACGACGGCGCCGAGCGCGAACCCGGCGACGATCCCGACGTCCGCCAGCGCCGACCCGGCGGCGTCGGTGCGGGTGGTCACGGTGCCCATGGCGTCGACCGCGTAGGACAGCGGCAGGACGTCGGAGACGCGCGACAGGACAGTGGGCATCTGCGCGCGCGGCACCAGGAGGCCGCAGAGCAGGAACTGCGGCAGGATCACGGCGGGCATGAACTGAACGGCCTGGAACTCCGAGGTGGCGAAGGCGCTGACGAACAGGCCGAGCGCCGTCCCCAGAACCGCGTCCGCGACGGCAACCGCGACCAGCAGCCACGCCGGCCCGGCGACCTGCAAACCGCAGACCCACACAGCGAACCCCGACGCGGCGAGCGCCTGCACGACGGCGACCAGGCCGAAGGCGAGCGCGTAGCCGCCGATCAGGTCGAACCTGCCGAGCGGGGTGGTGAGCAGCCGTTCGAGCGTCCCAGACTGCCGCTCACGCAGGGTCGTGACGCTGGTCACCAGGAACATCACCACGAACGGAAACACGGCGAGCAGCGCGGCACCGATCCGGTTGAACACCGCCGTGCCGTCGAACACCCAGGCCAAGAGCCCCACCAGCACGCACGGGACGACGAGCAGCAGGCCCAGGGTGCGCGGGTCGTGCCGCAGCTGGCGCAGCACCCGTGCGGCGCTGGCCCACGTGCGCGCGATGCTCATGCGCTCGCCGCGGACCGGTCGCGCAGGATGAGCGTCACTAACGCATGTTCCACGTCCGTGGCACCGGTGTCGGCCAGCAGGCCGGCGACGGTGTCGTCGGCGAGCAGTCGCCCCTCGCGCATCAGCAGCAACCGGTCGCAGCGGGCGGCCTCGTCCATGACGTGACTGCTGACCAGCAAGGTGGCGCCCGCCCCCGCCAGCCGCCCGAACAGCTCCCACAGCTGGGCCCGCAACAGCGGGTCCAGGCCCACGGTCGGCTCGTCCAGCACGAGCAGCTCGGGTCGGCCGAGCAGCGCGCTCGCCAGGCCGACCCGGGAACGCTGTCCCCCGGACAGGCGGCTGGTCAAGCTGTCCGCCTGCTCGCCCAGGTCGACCAGCTCGAGCACCCGCTGCACGTCGTCCCGTGGTGCGCACAGCACCTTGGCGAAGTACCGAAGGTTCTCGCGCACCGTCAGGTCGTCGTAGACGCTCGGTGCCTGGGTCAGGTAGGCGACCCGCCGGCGAAGCTGCGCCGACCCGGCGGGGTGCCCGAGCACCCGCACCCGCCCGGCGGCCACGCGCTGCACCCCGACGACGCTGCGCAGCAGTGTGGACTTTCCGCACCCGCTGGGCCCGAGCAGCCCCACCACCCGCCCCGTCGGCACCCGCACGGTCAGCCCGTCGATCACCCGCACGCCCCCGCGGTCGACGCGCAGGTCGTCGACCTCGACGCAGGGTTGCGGCGCTGCGGGTGCGGCGCTCACCGGCGCTCGCTGGCGGCGGCCAGGTTCAGCCGGGCGTACGCCAGCGCCTCGGTCAGGTCGGCCTCGCGCTCGTCGGACGACGCGGCGCGCCGGGTGCTGACCTCGACCACCACGTTGCCCGACCAGCCTTCGGCGGCGAGCCGTTCGAGCAGCTCAGCGCAGGGCTGGGCTCCGCGACCGGGGACCAGGTGCTCGTCCCGGGCCGACCCCGTGCCGTCGGCCAGGTGCAGGTGCGTGAACCGTTCCGCGAGCGCGTCCGCCATCGCCAGCGCGTCACTGCCGGCCGTGGCCGCATGGGACAGGTCCAAGGTGACATGCCGGTAGTCCTGAGCGGTGGGGTCCCATCCGGGCAGGTACGCCAGGATCTCGCGGTTGCGCGCCCGCCACGGGAACATGTTCTCGACGGCGAGCTGCACGCCGGTGCGGTCCTCCATCGCCCGCACGCCGGTCACGAACTCGCGGGCGTACTCCCGCTGCCAGCGAAACGGCGGGTGCACCACGACGGTGCCGGCGCCCACCTGTGCCGCCACCTCGCAGGACCGTTCGAGCTTCGGCCAGGGGTCAGAGCCCCACACCAGCTGGGTCAGCAACAGCGTGGGGGCGTGGATCGCCACTATCGGCAAGCCGTAGTGCGCCGACAACCGTTGCAGCGCAGCAGGATCCTGGCTGACCGGATCGGTCCACACCATCACCTCGATGCCGTCGTACCCCAGCCTGCTCGCGATCTCGAACGCCGCGGCGCAGGACTGCGGGTAGACCGAGGCGGTGGACAGCGAGATGCCCGCGATCCCCAGCCGGACCGGTTGGCTCATATCACCAGACTATGAGCGCGAAGCTCAGTGTGGGTCGATGGTGTCCAGGAAGCGCAAGATGATGCCCTCGCGCAGCGCCCACGGGCAGATGTCCAGCCGCCCGGCGCCGAGCAGGTCCATCACCGCGTCGGCGACCACCGCCCCCGCGAGCAGCTGATGGGCGCGTGCCGTGGCCACGCCGGGCAACGCGGCGCGCTGAGCGGCGCTCATCTGCGCCAGCCGCGGTAGCAACCGTTCGACGTCACTGCGCAGCAGGGTGCGGGTGGCGTACGGGCCGTCGGACGAGGGAGCGGCGCCGCTGATCCGCGCCAGGGAGCGCAGCGTCTTGCTGGTGCCGACGACCCGGTCGGGGTCACCCGCGCGCGACACGTCGCGCACGATCTGGGCGACGTCCGCGCGCACCTTGCGGCGCAGGGCGCGCACCGCTTCGGCCGGCGGCGGGTCGCCCAACAGGTGGTCGCGGGTGAGCCGGCCGGCCCCGAGCGGCAACGAGGTCGCGACGTCCGGCTCCTCGTCCAGCCCGGCCGCAACCTCAAGCGAGCCACCACCAATGTCCAGCACCAGCAGGCGTCCGCTGGACCAGCCGAACCAACGGCGCACGGCCAGAAACGTCAGGCGCGCCTCGTCGACCCCGCTGAGCACCCGCAGGTCGACACCGGTCTGCGTACGCACCCGCTCCAGCACAAGCTCGCCGTTGGGCGCGTCCCGGATGGCGCTCGTGGCGAAGGCCAGGACGTCCTGGCAGCCCTGGTCCTCGGCCAACGCCAGGGCCTGGGTCACGAAGGCCAACAGGGCGTCCAACCCGGACGAGGCGATGGACCCGTCGTCCTGCAGGTGCTCGGCCAGGCGCAGCTCGCTCTTGTGGGAGTAGGCGGGCAGGGGGTGCGCCCCGCGGTGCGCGTCGACCACCAGCAGGTGCACGGTGTTGGAGCCCACGTCGAGCACGCCCAGTCGCATGCCCGGACGCTACCGGGCGCTCCGCGCGCCCCCGACGGCCGTACGCTGTCGCCGTGCCCGAGCTGCCGTTGGACGCCGCACGGACGTGGGTGGAGTTCGTCGACCCCGCTTGCGATCAGGACGAGCAGCCCCAGGTGTTCCGCTGCGACCTCACCTGGCTCACCTCGTCCTGGACCTGCCTGTACGCCAACGGGTGCAAGGGCATCTACGCCGACCGGCCCGACGACGGGTGCTGCACCCTCGGGGCCCACTTCACCGAGAAGGCGGACCGCAAACGGGTGCAGTCCGCCATGGCGCAGCTGGACGCCGGCACGTGGCAGTTCCACGCCGAAGCCACCGGCCCGAAGGGCTGGACCGAGAAGCAGGACGGCGCCCACAAGACGCGCGTCGTCGACGGCGCCTGCATCTTCCTCAACCGGCCCGGTTTCACCACGGGCGACGGGTGCGCGCTGCACCAGCTCGCGCTGCGGACCGGTCGCGAGCCGCACCTGCTCAAACCCGAAGTCTGCTGGCAGCTCCCGATCCGGCGCACCTACCGGACCGTGGAACGCCCCGACGGCACGTCCTACCTCGAGGCGAGCATCGGCGAGTACGACCGTCGCGCATGGGGGCCGGGCGGCCACGACCTGGACTGGTACTGCAGCTCCAACTCCGAGGCGCACGTGGGGTCACAGCCGGTGTATCTCAGCAACGCCGCCGAGCTGCGCGAGCTGATGGGACCCGGGGCCTACGCGGTGCTCGCCCAGCACTGCAAGGCCCATCTCGACCACGTCGCCGCGGTGCGCGCCACCGGCCGACGCCAGGCGCTGCGACTGCTGGTGCACCCGGCAACCCTTGCGGCCGGGCGTCGGACCAGGCCGCGCCGCGCGGAGCGGCCCGTTGGCTGACCGGCTGCCCGGAGTAGTCCCCAGCCCCAACATCTGGCAGCACCCGAAGACCTACGAGATCGAGAACCGCTGCCTCGACCCGGACCGGCTGATCGAGCAGACGATGCTGCGGCTGCACCCGCTGCATGCCAGCACGGTCCTGGACGTGGGCTGTGGCAGCGGGTTCCATCTGCCGTGGTTCGCCCAGTCCGCCGCCCAGGTGGTGGGGGTCGAGCCGCACCTGCCGTTGCTCGCCCTGGCCCGGCGCCGCGTGCGCAACCTGGGGCCGCCCGCGCGCGAGCGGATCGTCGTCCGGCAGGGAACGGCACAACGGCTGCCCGTTGCGGACGCCAGCGTCGACGTGGCGCATGCCCGGTGGGCGTACTTCTTCGGACCGGGCTGTGAACCGGGCCTGGCCGAGCTGACCCGGGTCATCCGCCGAGGGGGAACCGCCTTCGTCATCGACAACGACGCGACCCGGTCGACCTTCGGCAGGTGGTTCTCGGCTGCGCTGCCCAGCCACGATCCGGTTGCGGTCGAACGATTCTGGGGCCGTCACGGCTTCACGCGTGAGCCGCTCAGCATTCGCCTGGCCATGGCCTCGCGCGCGGACTTCGAGGACGTCGTCCGCATCGAGTTCGCGCCCGACCTGGCCGAACGGGTGCTCGGCGAGCACGCGGGTCACGACGTCGACTATGCCGTCAACCTTTGGTGGCGCCATTACTAAAGATTGATCAGACAAGGCTTGCGCAATTGTGACGTGGCCTCAGACTGGGCGTATGAGCCTCACGAGCGAGCAAAAGCCGCAGATCCCACCGCTTCGCCCCCGCAAGGCGCCACTGCGCCCGTCACCCAAGCCGAGTCGGCAGAACCTGCTCAGCCTGGCGGTCATCGGTGTCGGCTACCTGGTCAGTCTCGCCGCCCCCTGGTGGGTCGTCTCACCCACCCAACCGCACGCACCGATGAGCCACGTGCTCCTCGCCTTCGCCCTCACCCTGCTCGGCGTCGCGATCTCGCTGACGGCCGGCGGCCTGGCCTTTTGGCGCGAACGCACCTACGGGTGGTTGATCATCACCTGGATGCCGGCGATCGCCCTGGTGGCGGGCGGCGCGATCCTCACGGCGAGCAAACTGCGCTGAGCACGTCGACCAGGCACCTGAGCACGTCGACCGGGGAGCCTGTCGGACCCGGCTCCTAGGCTGGGCGCATGTCGACGAACCCGGCGCGCAGACAGGCCACGCGAGCAACCTTCAGGTGCGCCGACTGTGGCTGGACGGCCACCAAGTGGGTCGGGCGATGCGGCCAGTGACAGGCCTGGGGCTCGGTGGCAGAGGCCGGGCAGGTTAGCGCCCGCACGACGCGCCCGGGGCCGGTCAGCGCGCCGGCGACCCCGATCCTCGAGGTCGACGCCAAGCTGGCAACCTGGCGTCCCACCGGTATCGGCGAGCTCGACCGAGTGCTCGGTGGCGGCCTGGTTCCCGGCGCCGTCGTCCTGGTGGCCGGCGAGCCGGGCATCGGCAAGTCGACCCTGCTGCTGGACGCCTGCGGCAAGGCCGGCCGGTCCGGACTGCGGGTGCTGTACGTCACGGGTGAAGAGTCCGCGGCGCAGGTGCGGCTGCGTGCCGAGCGCATCGAGGCGTTGGCCCGCACGCTGTACCTCGCGGCCGAGACCGACCTGGGCGCGGTGCTGGCACACATCGACGCTGTGCAACCCGACCTGGTCGTAGTCGACTCCGTGCAGACCATCGGCTCCAGCCAGATCGACGGCGCGGCTGGCAACGTGGCCCAGGTACGCGAGGTGGCCGCCGCGCTGATCGCGGTCGCCAAGTCCCGGGGGATCGCCACCTTGCTGGTCGGCCACGTGACCAAGGACGGCTCGATAGCCGGGCCGCGCGTCCTGGAGCACCTGGTCGACGTCGTGGTGCAGTTCGAGGGCGAGCGGCACTCGCGGCTGCGGCTGGTGCGTGCGGTGAAGAACCGCTACGGCCCAACCGACGAGGTGGGCTGCTGCGACCTCTCGGACGCCGGCATCATCGGGCTGGCCGACCCCAGCGGCCTGTTCCTGTCCGAGCGCGCCTCGTCGGTCCCGGGCACCTGCGTCACCGTCACGCTCGAGGGCAGGCGCCCGCTGCTCGTCGAAGTGCAGTCCCTGGTGGCCGGCACGCAAGCGCCCAACCCCCGCCGGGCGACGTCCGGGCTGGACTCCAGCCGGGTCGCGATGGTGCTGGCGGTGCTGGACCGGCGAGCCCAGCTTCCGCTCGCCGCCAGCGACGTCTACCTCTCGACGATCGGTGGCGTGCGGGTCAGCGAGCCCGCGGCCGACCTGGCCATCGCCCTTGCCGTGGGCAGCGCGGCGCTCGACCGCCCGCTGCGGCCAGCGACGGTCGCCTTCGGCGAGGTCGGCCTGGCCGGTGAGATCCGGCCGGTCAGCGGGGCCCCCCGCCGCCTGGCTGAGGCTGCCCGGCTCGGGTTCAGCACCGCAATCGTGCCGCCCGGCGTCCTGGGTTCTGGCGCCCTGCCCGAGGGGTTGAACATCATCGAGGCCGGCGACCTGACCACCGCCATGCACGGTGCCAGTGCGCGCGCCCACTGATCAACTGGCCCAGCGCCAAGTATCATCGCGCCAAGCATTCACGCGGGTTCAGGGGGTCGGGCATGGTCGAGCGCTCGGAGGACGAGCTGATCCGCAGCACCCTGGCCGCCGCGGCCCCCGGCACCGAGCTGCGCGACGGTCTGGAGCGGATCCTGCGTGGTCGCACCGGCGCACTGATCGTGCTGGGCAGTGACCGGCTCGTCGAGGAGATCGCCACCGGCGGCTTCCCGCTCGACATCGAGTTCTCCGCGACTCGGCTGCGCGAGCTGGCCAAGATGGACGGCGCCATCGTCTGCGACCGGGACGCCTCGCGGATCCTGCGCGCCGCCACCCAGCTGCTGCCCGACCCCAGCATCGAGACCGCCGAGTCCGGCACCCGCCACCGCACGGCCGAACGGGTCGCCAAGCAGACCGGCTTCCCGGTGATCTCCGTCAGCCAGTCGATGCGGATCGTCGCGCTGTACGTCGGCAACCGCCGGCACGTCCTGGAGGACTCCAGCGCCATCTTGTCGCGGGCCAACCAGGCGCTGGCCACGCTCGAGCGGTACAAACTGCGCCTGGACGAGGTGACCGGCACGCTGTCCGCCCTCGAGATCGAGGACCTGGTCACCGTGCGCGACGTCGCCGCCGTCGTCCAACGACTCGAGATGGTCGTGCGGATCAGCGACGAGATCGCCGGTTACGTCGTCGAGCTGGGCACCGACGGGCGGCTGCTGACGCTGCAGCTGGACGAGCTGACCGGCGGCCTTGGCCCGGACCGCGAGCTCGTCGTCCGCGACTACCTCGAACCCGGTGCGCCCGAGGAGCGGGTGGGCGACCTGCTCGCGGCGCTGTCTCAGATCAGCACGACGGACCTGATCGACCTGACCTCGGTGGCCAAGATCCTCGGCTACAGCGTCGTGGGCGACGCGCTGGACGCGGCGGTGAGCCCCCACGGCTACCGCCTGCTCAGCAAGGTGCCCCGCCTGCCCGGCGCTATCGTCGAGCGGCTGGTCGCGCACTTCGGCAGCCTGCAGAAGCTGCTCGCCGCAGGCCTGGAGGACCTGATGGCCGTCGACGGCGTCGGCGAGGGCCGCGCGCGCGCCGTCCGGGAGGGCCTGTCCCGCCTGGCCGAGTCCAGCATCCTCGAACGCTACGTCTGAGCCACCGCGGCGCCCACGTGGCCCGCGCCCCACGCGCCGACCCGTGCCACTTCGGCCACTGGGGCACCCTACGGCCCGCACAAGGCCGTAGGGTGCCCCAGTGGCCGGTGCGGGTGGCGGTAACGGTACCCACACTGGGGCTGATCGCCGTACGTCCCGCGGCGGGCACCCGCTGCACGACCCCGTGCTGCGCTGGTACGACGCGCACGCCCGCCCGCTGCCGTGGCGCGACCCGCGGTGCTCG
>DAIETC010000027.1 GCA_027345905.1 Kineosporiaceae bacterium
CACGGGCTGAGCGAGCCCGCGTGGGCCACCGCGCTGGAGGTGCTGGCCGCCAACGAGGTCAGCGTCCTGCTCGACGCCCGTGGTCGCTACACGCCCACACCCGCGCTCTCGCATGCCATCTTGGGCCACAACCGCACTCGCACGACCGGCCTGGCGGACGGCATCGTCGTGACACCTTCGCACAACCCGCCGCGCGACGGCGGCTTCAAGTACAACCCGCCGCACGGGGGGCCGGCGGACTCCGAGGCAACCAGCGCGATCGCCGGCCGCGCGAACGAGCTGTTGCGCGCCGACCTGCACGGTGTGCGCCGGATCCCGCTGGCTCGAGCGCAGACGGCGCGGACGACGTCCGGCTACGACTTCCTGGGCACCTACGTCGACGACCTGGCGAACGTGCTCGACCTGGACGCGATCCGCGCGGCGGGCGTGCGGATCGGCGCCGACCCGCTGGGCGGCGCGAGCGTCGACTACTGGGAGGCGATTGCCGACGTGCACCGCCTGGACCTGCAGGTCATCAACCCGCTGGTCGACCCGACCTGGCGGTTCATGACCCTGGACTGGGACGGCAAGATCCGGATGGACTGCTCGTCGCCCTGCGCCATGGCCTCGGTGGTCGCGACAATGCAGAACGGTGCGCCGTACGACGTCGCGACCGGCAACGACGCCGACAGCGACCGGCACGGCATCATCACCCCGGACGGTGGGCTGATGAACCCCAACCACTTCCTGGCGGTCGCGATCGAGTACCTGTTCTCGGCCCGCAGCGGTTGGTCCGCGCAGGCCGCCGTGGGCAAGACCCTCGTCTCGTCGTCCATGATCGACCGGGTCGCCGCCGACCTCGGCCGAACCTTGCTCGAGGTGCCGGTCGGGTTCAAGTGGTTCGTGCCCGGTCTGCTGGACGCCACCCTCGGCTTCGGGGGCGAGGAGAGCGCCGGGGCCTCGTTCCTTCGCCGCGACGGGTCGGTCTGGACCACCGACAAGGACGGGATCGCGCTTGCGCTGCTCGCCTCGGAAATCCAGGCCGTTACCGGTGACTCAGCGTCGCAGCGCTACGCCGCCCTGACCCGGCGGTTCGGCGCCCCGGCGTACGCCCGAGTCGATGCCCCAGCCGACCGCGAGCAGAAGGCGCGCCTGGGCCGGCTGCGCGCCGACGCGGTCAGCGCCACCGAGCTGGCTGGCGAGCCGATCACCGCCAAGCTCACAGCGGCCCCGGGCAACGGCGCACCGATCGGCGGCCTGAAGGTGGTGACCGACTCGGCCTGGTTCGCCGCGCGTCCGTCGGGCACCGAGGACGTCTACAAGATCTACGCGGAGTCCTTCCGTGGGCCCGAGCACCTGGCGCAGGTGCAGGCCGCCGCCCGCGAGGTCGTCTCCGCCGCGCTCGGCACCTGACCCTCGCGGGGCCGGCTGGCCGCTGGCGGGGCCCGGCTGCGGCTGTCGACCTCCGCGCCGAGGCCGACCATGGCGAGCCCTCGGCGAGGGGGTGCCTGGGTGCAGGCAGGGTGCAGCCAGAGCGACGTGATCGCAGCGGTTTGGCTGCACCCATCGCTGCACCCATGCCCGGACGTACGGCGGAAGTTCGGCACGGGACCTTTTGCCCTCCCGCCAGGCAGCTTTCGGGACAAGCGTGGGACCAGGCCACGGGAGGTCGTCATGAGCAGCACGCAGGATGTGATCGTCGTCGGTGTGGATGGGTCACCGGCCAGCGACCGGGCGCTGGAGTGGGCGATGCAGGAGGGACGCCGGCGCGGCTGTGCCGTGGAGGTGGTCACTGCCTTCGGCAACGGCACGCACCTGGGCTCGCTCGCGGAGTCGACGCTGACCGCCGAGGCCAGGCAGCGTGCCGAGTCGGTCCAGGCGCTCCAGATCACCCGGTTTGCCGAGCCCTACCGGACCGAGGTCACCTTGGCGGCGCAGGTCGTCGAGGGTCCTGCCGTGGACCGGCTGGTCGATGCTGCGCGGCACGCCAGCCTGCTCGTCGTGGGCAGCCACGGATACGGCCTGGTGCACCAGGTCCTCGTGGGCTCAGTGGCCGCCGGCTGCATCCGCCGGGCGAGCTGTCCGGTCGTCGTTCTGCCCGCACGCCAACTGGAACCCCTGCAGGCTCACTCACTGCAAGCCCGGGCGTCTGACGCCCCGCAGAGCGCGACCCACTGACCGCACCTGGCCGATCACCCGGCCTCATCCGGCTCGCCCGCGCTCTGCGCCCCCTTGCAGGTCACCGAAGGCGTCGCACGGGACCTTGGCCCCTGGTGCCCGACCCCCAGGTCGGTAACCATCAAGGCGCCGACAGTCCGTAGACAACGAACGTCGGTGACCAGAGGAGTTCACCATGGTCCAGTTTCACGTTTCGAACAAGGGCGGCCAGTCCCGGCTGCGCACCGAGGAACCGTTGGCTACCGAGTCGGCACAGGGCCAGACATCGCGCCATCGTGCGTACCGGTTCACCCTCGCCGCGATCCGACTGTCTGTTGGCTGGGTCTTCCTGTGGGCCTTCCTCGACAAGACGTTCGGCCTGGGCTACGCCACACCAGCCGCGAAGGCCTGGATCAACGGCGGTAGTCCCACGGCAGGCTTCCTCGGGCACGTCGAGGGACCATTCGCCGACTTCTATCACAGCTTCGCCGGCGCAGGATGGGCGAACTGGCTGTTTATGATCGGCTTGGTCGGCATCGGCACCGCCCTGATCCTCGGTGTCGCCATGCGAGCCGCAGCAGTTGCCGGCGTGACACTGCTCGTCCTGATGTGGACCGCCGTGCTGCCCCTCACCAACAACCCGTTCTTGGACGACCACCTTCATCTACGCGCTCGTCTTGGTAGCTCTCGCGCTGGCAGACGCGGGCAAGACCCTCGGTCTTGGCCGGGCCTGGGAGAACATCCCGCTGGTCGACAAGCACAGCGCGCTGAAGTGACTGGGCCGCTCGTTACCGTACCGGGCCTAGGCTGAACGGTTCCAGCACTGGTGTCACGAGCTGCCTGCTCATGAACCCCGTCACACGACCCGGGACCTACTGGTCCGGTAGCTCTAGAACAGCGCCGCCGTCAGCGCCTTTCGGGCCTTGACGACGCGCTCGTCGTCGGGGCCGACGACGGTGAACAGGTCGAGCAGGTGGGCACGTACCGTGCTGCGCTCGTCGCCGCTGGTCAGCCGCACCGTCTCGACCAGCCGGGCGAAGGCCTGCTCGATGCGGCCCTCGAGCACGTCGACATCGGCCGCCAGGCTCTGCGCAGCGGGGTCGGCGGGCGCCTGGGCCGCCGCGGCCCGCACCGCCGCCGGGTCGACGCCCTTGGTGCGCAGCAGCAACTGCACCTGCGCCAGCCCCGCCTTGGCCATGTCGTCCGCCGGGCTCTGCGCCAGCGCCTTCTGGTAGGCCGCGGCCGCGGCCGGCAGGTCATCGCGCTCGATCGCCTCGAATGCCTCCTGGTGCAACGGTGGCAGCGCTGGCTCGGCTTCGCCCTCGTCCTCGGCCGGCGGGGCCGCGCCGTCCAGCACCCCGCTCACCCCGTTTGCTTGGGCCACCTTCAGCAGCTCATCGAGGTAGGCCCGCACCTGCTGCTCGGGGATCGCCCCCTGGAACAGCGGCACCGGCTGGCCCTTCACGACCGCCACCACCGTGGGGATCGACTGGGCCTGGAAGACCTGCCCCAACCGCGGGTTCGCGTCGACGTCCACCTTGGCCAGCAGGAACCGGCCGCCGTACTCAGCGGCCAGGCGCTCGAGCACGGGGCTGAGCTGCTTGCAGGGTCCGCACCAGGTGGCCCACAGGTCGACGACCACCGGCACGGTCATCGACTGTTCGATGACGGTCTTCTGGAAACCGGCCTCGTCCACATCGACAACGACGCCGGACGCCGCACCAGCCGGGGGCGGCCCCTGCTGGCGGCGCTTGGCCTGGGCTGCCACGGCCGCAAGGTCCACCGCGCCGCGCATCGGGATCGAGGGTCCGGGCGTCTGGCTCATGGCCCCGATTCTGTCAGATGGCCGCGCTGGCGGTCCCGCTGACCCGAGGCGGCCAGCTCGGCCTACGTCGAGCTCTTGGCAGGCTCGTACGACAGCCTGATGGTCGAACGGTGTTACGGAACCCAACGGCCGACTGGCGAAGCAAGCGACGGGCGGGTCAGAAGCGAGCCGGCTCGCGGTAGCTGCCCCACACCTCACGCAGGGCACCACAGATCTCGCCCAGCGTGGCCTCGGCGCGGGCCGCGGCCAGCATGGGCGGCACGAGGTTGTCGGCGCCGCGGGCCGCCACGACCATCGCCGCCAAGGCAGCCTGGACCTGCCCGTCGTCACGGGCCGCACGGCGCGCCGCGAGCGTGGCCACCTGCTCGCGCTCGACCTCGTGGCTCACGCGCAGGATCGACAGCTCGTGGGTCAGCGACTGCGTCAGCTCGTTGACGCCGACCACCAGCTTCTCGCCCTTCTCCACCGCGGTCTGGTAGCCGAATGCGGCCTCGGCGATCTCGCCGGTGAACCAGCCGTCCTCGATGCCCCGCAGCATCCCGCTGGTCATCGGCCCGATCGGGTGCGCGACCAGACCGTCCGGCCCAAGGCGACGGCCGCGCTCGCCCAGCTGACGGATCTGAGCGAACACCGCCTCGGCTTCGGCCTCGATGCGGTCGGTCAGGGCTTCGACGTACCAGCTGCCGCCCAACGGGTCGGCCACGTTGGTGATGCCGGTCTCGTCCATCAGCACCTGCTGGGTGCGCAGCGCGATCTCGGCCGACTCGTCGCTGGGCAGCGCGAGCACCTCGTCCAAAGCATTGGTGTGCAACGAGTTCGTTCCGCCCAGCACCGCGGACAGCGCCTCGACCGCGGTGCGCACGACGTTGTTGTACGGCTGCTGGGCAGTCAACGACACGCCAGCCGTCTGCGTGTGGAAGCGCAGCCACTGCGCCCGTTCGGTGGTGGCGCCGTACTCCTCGCGCAGCCATCGCGCCCAGATCCGGCGGGCTGCACGGAACTTGGCGATCTCCTCGAAGAAGTCGATGTGCGCGTCGAAGAAGAAGCTGAGCCCCGGCGCGAACGCGTCGACCGAAAGCCCGCGCGAGATGCCGAGCTCGACGTACGCGAAGCCGCTGGCCAGGGTGTAGGCAAGCTCCTGTGCCGCAGTCGATCCAGCCTCACGGATGTGATACCCAGAAACCGAGAGGGGTTTGTACGCCGGGATGTTCGCGGCGCAGAACTCCATGAGGTCGCCGATCAGGCGCAGGTGCGGCTCGGGGTGGAACAGCCATTCCTTCTGCGCGATGTACTCCTTGAAGATGTCCGTCTGCAGCGTCCCGTCCAGTGCCGAGATGTCGACGCCCTGCCGCTCGGCGGCCACGAGGTACATGCAGAACACCGGGACGGCCGGCCCGCTGATCGTCATGGACGTCGTCACCTGGTCGAGCGCGATGCCGTCGAACAGCACCTGCAGGTCCGCGGCGCTGTCGACGGCCACGCCGCAGTGGCCCACCTCCCCCAGGCTGAGTGGCTCGTCGGAGTCGCGTCCCATCAACGTGGGCATGTCGAAGGCCACCGACAGCCCGCCGCCGCCGCGCGCGAGCAGCATGCGATAGCGCTCGTTGGTCTGGCGCGCACTGCCGAACCCGGCGAACTGGCGGATCGTCCACGTGCGGCCGCGGTAGCCGGTCGGGTACAGCCCGCGGGTGAACGGGTACTCCCCCGGCCAGCCGATCCGGTCCATGCGGGGGTCGGCGCTGCCCTCTGGCGGTCCGTACACCGGGTCGAGCGGCGCCCCGGAGAGGCTACTGAAGTCGGCGTCGCGCACCTGACCGCGGGCCAGCGCCTCCTCGTAGCGCTGCTGCCAGCGCTCGCGACCGGCCTGGATCTGCTCCGCGTCCATCCTGCCAAACTACGTGGACGTCCTACTAGTTGTCGAGCGGCGCGCTGTCGAGCGGGGGGTCGATGAAGTCCTCGGCACCGGCGCGCACCTTGCGCAGCAGGGCGAACAGCTGCGCCCGCTCACCGGCGTCCAGCACCGACAACCCGAAGTCCAGGTCGACCAGACTCTCGGTGGCGCGCTCCATGAGCGCGCGACCGGCGGGCGTCAGTCCGGCCAAGGTTCCGCGGCCGTCGCGCGGGTTCGCAGTTCGTTCGACCAGGCCGGCACGCGCCAAGCGCTGCACGATGTTCGTCACGCTCGTCGGGTGCACCATCAGTCGGGCGCCGATGACCGACAACGGAAGGCGGCCCGAGCGGCTGAACCCCAGCAGCACCAACGCCTCGTAGCGCGCGAAGGTCAGTCCGTGCGGTCGCAGAGCCTGCTCGTAGCGGGCGAGCAACAGCTGCTGCACCCGCATGACCGAGGTCGCCGCCGCCATCGAGTCATCGGCCGCCCACCGCTCGCGCCACAGCTGTTGGGCCCGGGCCACCGGGTCGAAGGCGAGGCGCAGTGGTCGGGGCACGCCGCGACGCTACCGGTCGGCCGGCCCGAGCCGAGCGGGATGTGGCGCGCTCAGTGCGCCGAGGCCTCGATCGCGGCCTCGAGCCGCTCGACCTTGCCGGTCAGCTCGCCGGCGCGCCCCGGGCGGATGTCAGCCTTGAGCACCAGCGAGACCCGCTCCCCGTGGGGGCCGGCCGCCGCGCAGGCCCGCTTGACCACGTCCATGCACTCGTCCCACTCGCCCTCGATGGTGGTGAACATGGCGTCGGTGTGCTGCGGCAGCCCCGACTCGCGCACCACCCGGACAGCCGCGGCAACCGCCTGCGACACCGAGTCGCCCGTGCCGGACGGGGCGACGGAGAACGCGATCAGCATGGCTCCCACGCTAGCCCTGCTTGGTCGTCAGCGCCTCCACCAGGACGTCGGCAGCGCCGTACGGGTCGGTGGCGCCGTCGGCCACCTGCGCTGCCAGCGCGTCCAGGCCCTCGCCCCGGGGCACGTCGGCAAGCCGGGAGCGCAGCACACGTAGCGCGATGGCCTCGATCTCGGCGCTGGCCCGTGCTAGCCGGCGCGTGCGGCCCGCGCCGCTGACCTGCAGCCACTCCCGGTGCTTGGCCAAGGCGCCCATGAGCTCGTCGACCCCCTGGCCGCTGGAGGCCACTGTCGCTATCACCGGCGGGCGCCAGTCTCCCGGCGCGCGGGGCGACCCCAGCGCGAGCATGTGCCGCAGCTCGCGCACGGTCGACTCGGCGCCGTCCCGGTCGGCCTTGTTGACGACGAGCACGTCAGCGACCTCCAGGATGCCGGCCTTCGCGGCCTGGATCCCGTCACCCATGCCGGGGGCTACCAGCACGACGGTCGTGTCGGCCAGCGCCGCGACCTCGACCTCGCTCTGGCCCACCCCGACGGTCTCGACCAGGACGACGTCGCAGCCCGCGCCGTCCAGCACTCGCAGTGCCTGCGGGGCGGACCACGACAGGCCGCCGAGGTGCCCGCGGCTGGCCATCGAGCGGATGTAGACCTGCGGGTCCAGGGCATGTTCTTGCATCCGGACCCGGTCGCCGAGCAAGGCGCCCCCCGAGAACGGCGACGACGGGTCGACGGCCAGCACACCGACCCGAGATCCGTTGTGCCGCAAGGCAGTGACGACCGCTGAGGTGGTGGTCGACTTGCCGACGCCGGGGCTTCCGGTGAGTCCTACCACGTGCGCGGACCCGGTAGCAGGGGCGAGCGCGGCCATCACCTCGCGCAGCGCGGGGCTCGCGTCCTCGACCAGGGAGATCAACCGGGCCACGGCACGCGGGTCGGCCCGGGCGGCCCGTTCGACGAGGTCGGCGACATCGAGCGTGCGGGTCATGTGCGCAGCCGCTGGTCAGCCGCGCGGCACGCGCAGCACCAGCGCGTCACCCTGGCCGCCGCCGCCGCACAGGGCGGCCGCCCCCACGCCTCCGCCGC
>DAIETC010000002.1 GCA_027345905.1 Kineosporiaceae bacterium
GCCACGCCACCGGGACGCCCGACGCCAGCCAGCGCAGGAAACCAGGCTCTGCGCAGCGCACCGACCCTGCTCAGGGCGGGCGCCGCGTACGCGCCCATCGCCACGACCGCGGCCGTGACCAGGGTGTCGCTGGGCGCGAACTGCCATGGCGATCGGGCAGGCACGAAGATCCTGTCGGTAGCGGCTGCCGGCGTAAAGCTCCAAGCGGATCCTACTAGCGCCCCTCTTGGAGCCTTATCTTGGCGCGCTCGCGATGTCACCGCCCTCGGGTGCGGTGCTCGGACTTGGACTGGCGGGCGATCCGCCGATCGCTGATTACGATGGAGCCGAGCAGCCCCACGCCACCCAGTGCCGCGAGCAGGAAGAACACCATGGCGATCGAGGGATAGCCCAGGATCCGCGACTTCGTGGGCACCTGCATCATGATCGCGGCTCCCAGTACAAGTGCGGCCAGGACGACGCCCATGGTGATCCGAGTGGCGAGCCGTTGCATGACGTGCAAGAACTGCACCTGGTCCAGCGCGTCGACCTTGATCGAGAAGCTGCCCTCGGACAGGGAGTCCAGGACCTTGTTGACCCGACCGGGCAGGCGGGCGGTGAAGTCCTTCGCCTCCATCGCGGCCGTGAGCAGGCTGCCGGGGGAGGTGTGCATGCGCGAGCGCATGATCTCGGCAACGTTGGCGCTCACCGCCGCGGAGGGGTCGAACCCGGGGTCGAGGTGACTGGTCACCTGGTCCAGGTTGAGCAGCGCCTTGCCGATCATCGCCATCTCACCGGGGGGCCGCAGGCCGCACGCGCCGGACACGCGGCTGAGCTCGACCATCACCCGCCCGGCCTGGACGCCGCTGCCCGTGCCCACCGCGGCGCTGACCAGATCCGTGGCCGCGCTGCGAAATGCTGCCGCGTCGTACTCGGGTGTCTGGTGTCCCATGCCGGCGAGGATGGCCGCCGCCTCCTGGCCGTTTCCCTCGCTGATCGACAACAGCAGCTTGGCGATCTGGTCCTGCAGCTGGGGGGTCACGGTGGCGACCATGCCCAAGTCGATCAGGCCGAGGCGGTGGTCGGGGGTCAACAGGATGTTGCCGGGGTGGGGGTCGGCGTGGAAGAAGCCGTCGGCGAGGATCATTTGCAGGTACGCGCGGAAGAGGTCGGCCACCAGCGCTCGACCGTCGACTTCCAGGCGGCCGAGCGGGCCGACGTCCGTCACCTTGCGGCCGGGGATGAAGTCCATCGTCAGCACGGTGCTGGTCGTGTAGTCCGGTACGGGTGCGGGGACCACCAGTCGCGTGTGGTCGGCGATCAGCTCACCGATCCGGATCATGTTGGCCGCCTCGCGCTGGTAGTCCAGCTCTCCGGTCAGGGACCGGCGGAACTGGGTGAACAGTTGGGCGAGCCCAAAGCGGCGACCGAACTGGGTGTGCGCATCGGCGAACTCCGCCAGGTCACTGAGCGCGGCCATGTCCTCGTTGACCACCTCCCGGACGCCGGGACGCTGCACCTTGACCACCACCTGGCGCCCGCTGCGCAGCTCGGCGCGGTGCACCTGGGCCAGCGAGGCCGCGGCCAACGGGGATCGCTCGAAGGAGGCGAAGCCGTGGCGCAGCGAGACGCCGAGCTCGCGGGTGATGATCTGCTCGACCTGCTCGAAGGCAAAGGGCTCGACGTCGTCTTGCAGGCGAGCCAAAGCGTCGGTGTAGACCTGCGGTAGCAGGTCCACCCGCGTCGAGAGCAGCTGGCCGAACTTGATGTACGTCGGGCCCAGCTTCTCCAGATCGGCGGCCAGCTGCTCGGCGCTGCCTTGTTCCTGGCTGTCCGGGACCTGTGGCTCGAGGTCGTCCAGCCCCACGCCGCTCACCAGGTCGGAGCGGCCGTAGCGCACCAGCAGGCGGGCCAGGTCGACGTATCGGGACGTGTACTGAGGTTGTAACGGCAAGCGCATGCTGCACATCCTCCCTGCCCCCCAGCCCCAGCGCACTTGCGCTCTGGTTCGACGGCAGTCAATATAGATAGATGTCAAAGTCGCAGATGTTGGCGCAGCAGGGCCCGTGTTGCGCGCCCTTGGCCGCGGCAGCGCTCCCGGGCGACCTGGCCGGTGACCTCGCCCGCATGTTCAAGGCCCTCGGCGACCCGGTACGCCTTCGGTTGCTGAGCATCGTTGCCAGCCACGACGGCGGTGAGGCGTGCGTGTGCGAGCTGTCGCCAGCATTCGACCTGTCCCAGCCGACGATCTCGCACCACCTGCGAGTGCTTCGCGAAGCCGGCCTGCTCCAGTGCGAGCGGCGCGGCACCTGGGTCTACTACTGGGTCGTCCCGGCGGCCCTCGCGCAGCTGGCCGCCGTGCTCGCCACCCCGGAGCGCACGTGAGCACGACGCAGGCCGTCCGGGGCGCCGTGGCGGCTCGGCTCTCGACGCTCGACCGGCTGCTGCCGCTGTGGATCGGTCTGGCGATGCTCGCCGGGCTGCTGCTGGGTCGAGGCGTCCCGGCCCTTGGCGAGGTGCTGCAGGCCGTGCAGGTCGACGGGATCAGCCTGCCGATCGCGCTCGGGCTGCTGGTAATGATGTACCCGGTGCTGGCAAAGGTCCGCTACGACCGGCTCGACTCGGTGACGGGTGACAAGCGGCTGCTCGTGAGCTCTCTGGTGCTGAACTGGCTGGTCGGGCCGCTGCTCATGTTCGCCCTCGCCTGGCTGTTCCTGCCCGACCTGCCGCAGTACCGCACCGGCCTGATCATCGTGGGCCTGGCGCGGTGCATCGCGATGGTCATCATCTGGAACGACCTGGCCTGCGGTGACCGGGAGGCCGCGGCGGTCCTCGTGGCGATCAACTCGCTGTTTCAGGTGGTCGCCTTCGCGGCGCTGGGCTGGTTCTATCTCAGCGTCCTGCCCGGCTGGCTGGGCCTGCCGCAGACCTCGATCCACGCCACCACCTGGGACATCGCCCGCAGCGTGCTCATCTTCTTGGGCGTCCCCCTGCTGCTCGGCTTCCTGTCCCGCCGGCTGGGCGAGCAGGCCAAGGGCCGCACCTGGTACGAGCAGCGGTTCCTGCCCCGGATCGGCCCGTTCGCCCTCTACGGCCTGCTGTTCACGATCGTCGTCCTGTTCGCGCTGCAAGGCCGAGAGATCACCTCCCGGCCCGTGGACGTCGTGCGGATCGCCCTGCCGCTGCTGGTCTACTTCGCCCTCACCTGGGCCGGAGGCTACGCACTGGGCGCCGGTCTGCGGCTGGGCTACGAGCGCACGACCACCCTTGCCTTCACGGCCGCGGGCAACAACTTCGAGCTCGCCATCGCGGTGGCCATCGCCACCTTCGGGGTGACCTCGGGCCAGGCGCTGGCCGGCGTGGTGGGCCCGCTCATCGAGGTGCCCGTGCTGGTCGCGCTGGTCTACGTCAGCCTCGCCCTGCGCCGCCGCTTCAGCGCCCACGCCCCCGCCCGCTGACCCGTCCCAACCCACCCGCCTTCGATCCGGGAGCAGCCGCCGTGACCGACACCGCCTCACACCGACCCAGCGTCCTGTTCGTGTGCGTCCACAACGCCGGGCGCTCGCAGATGGCCGCTGGGTTCCTCACCCAGCTGGGCAACGGCGCCA
>DAIETC010000026.1 GCA_027345905.1 Kineosporiaceae bacterium
GCCTGCCTGTTCATCGTCGCCGTGACCCGGCTGCTGCTCGCGCTCAGCGAGCGCGAGCCCGCGCCGCCGGCACCGCTGCGCGCCTAGGCAACGAGGCGCCCCGACGTCGAGATCGCAACTTCTGGGCACTTTCGTGCCCGAAGCGCCCAGAAGTTGCTCTCTCGTTGGTCGTCGGGCTACAGAAGATCCCCTCTCCTGCCGACAGGGGAGGGGACAGTCCCCTTTTCGGACGAGTGATCGCCTTGGAAGGCAGCACCAGCGCACGCCGTGGCCCCACCGCGTGACGCTTCCTCCATCCGAGAGCGGGACACCCCGATGAAGGCTAGGCACTCGAACCTACGGCGCCACCCGGGTGTGCTGGCAATGGCGGCCTCGGTGGCGGTCCTGCTCATGCTCACCGTGGGCGCGGGCCCAGCAAGCGCCGCCCAGGCCACTGTTGGTCTGGGCACGGCCGGCAGCTTCGCCGTCCTGGCCGGGTCGACGGTCACCAACACCGGGCCCTCGGTCCTCACTGGCGACCTGGGCGTCAGCCCGGGGACCGCGGTGACTGGCTTCCCTCCCGGCACCGTCACAGGAACCATCCACGCCGCGGACGCCGTCGCCGCTCAGGCCCAGGCCGACGTCACCACCGCCTACAACGACGCCGCCGGACGCTCTGCCACCGCCACGGTGGGCGCCGACCTCGCGGGTCAGACCCTGATTTCCGGGGTGTACTCCGGTGGCGCCCTGGGCCTGAACGGGACGCTGACCCTGGACGCGCAGGGCGACCCGAACGCCGTGTTCATCTTCCAGGCCGCGAGCACGCTGGTCACCGGCTCGGCCAGCCGGGTGGCGCTGATCAACGGAGCGGACGCGTGCAACGTCTTCTGGAAGGTGGGCAGCTCGGCCACGCTCGGGACCAGCTCGGTCTTCGCTGGGACGGTGCTCGCATTGACCTCCGTGACCGCGAACACCGGCGCGAGCATCGCCGGACGCCTGCTGGCTCGAAACGGCGCCGTCACGCTGGACACCAACACTGTCACCCGATCCGTCTGCACTGCCGCGGCAACCGCTACCGCGACCACCACGGCGCCCGTCGCTACCGCGACCACGACGGCGCCCGTGCCTACGGCGACCAGCACGGCCACCCCCGCCCCGACGTCGGCGGGGGCTACCGGCACCACGGGAGTGGCCCTGGCGACGACGGCCACCACGAGGACGGCCACCACTGCGGCGTCCGGCACGACGGGGGTGTCGACCCTGACGACGGGGTCCGGCCCCGGCGGTGGAACAGCGACGAGCCTTCCCCGCACCGGCGTGGATGCGGCGCCCCTCGTGCTCGCCGCCCTGCTCTCGCTCGTGCTGGGCGGTTCACTGTTGTTGACGCTACGTCGTACCAGAGCCGGTCGAGGCGGCACCCACTGAGCTCTGCGCGAAGCGCTGTCTGTTCGCGCCCGGAGCGTCGTCCATCGTTCACACGCAGACAGCGCCGCCCTGACTGCCAAGGGTCAGCCACGTGTGGGAATGGTGTCCGCAAAATCAGCCACGCACCTCAGATCCCCGGCTAACCTGTCCACTATTCCCCCGCCGTGCCCCCGCGGGTCTTCGGCGCATGTCCTCGGGGGACTCCATGGAGATGGAACGGCGGCTCGCACACGTCCTCAGCGAGTTCGCGCGGACCCTAGTGACCGAATTCCCGATCCAGTCCATTCTCGACCACCTCGTAGTGGAGATGGTCCGGGTCCTGCCGGTCAGCGCGGCCGGAGTCACCCTCATCGAACCGGGGCAACCGCCTCGCTACATCGCGGCGTCCGACACGTCGGCGTTGGCGTTCGAGCGGCTGCAGACCGAGCTCGGCGAAGGGCCCTGCGTCGTCGCCTACCACAGCGGTGTCGCCGTCGCCGTCCCGGACCTGCGCGCCGACAGCCGGTTCCCGACGTTCGCGGCCCGGGCACGTGAGCAGGGGCTGCGCGCCGTGTTCACGTTCCCCATGCGTCACGGAGACCGACAGTTCGGTGCACTCGACCTCTACCGGACCGCCTGCGGCCCGATGAGCGCGAAGGCGATGGCCGCAGCGCAGACCCTGGCTGACGTGGCGGCGGCGTACGTGCTCAACGCCCAGACCCGCGTCGACCTCCAGAACTCGCTCGACCAGGTCCGGGCCAACTCCCTACATGACCCACTTACGGGGTTACCCAATCGTGCCCTGTTCCTGCAGCGCCTCGAGCACGCGATCTTGCGGTGCCGCCGCTCCGGCAAGATGGTGGCGATCCTGTTCGCCGACCTCGACCGTTTCAAGGAGGTGAACGACAAGCTTGGCCACAACATCGGCGACGAACTGCTCAGCGCCGTCGCAGAGCGACTGACCGTGCTGCTTCGCCCAGGTGACACCCTCGCACGGATGTCGGGAGACGAGTTCATCATCTTGTGCGAGGACCTCGACGACGCTTCCCAGGTCGAAGCCCTCGCTCGACGGGTCAACCTCGCCTTCGTTGAGCCCTTCCTGCTGTCCGAGAGCCCCGTCCCGATCACCGCCAGCGTCGGAATCGCCTTCGCAGGCAGAGGCGAGGACGTACCGGAGCAGGTCATCCACGACGCCGACACCGCGATGTACCAGGCGAAGCGGGGCGGAGGGGGCCGGCACGCGATCATCCAGCCAGAGGCGAGTCGTCGCATCCATGGCCGCGCCAGCCTGTACCAGGACCTGCGCGAGGCGTTGTCGAGGGAGGAGCTTCGTAACGAGTACCAACCGATCGTGGCGACCGCGGCCGGGCGGGTCACGGGGGTGGAGCAGCTGCTGCGTTGGTCACATCCAACTCTCGGACTCATCCCACCACTTCGAGTGATTCCGATCGCCGAGCAGGCAGGACTGATCGTCCCGATCGGGCGTTGGGCGCTCGAACGCGCGTGCCTGGACCTGCGCCGTTGGGCGCAGGCGGACCAGTCCCAGCGCTACACCGTCGCAGTCAACGTCTCGGTGCACCAGCTGATGGCACCAGGTTTCGCCGCCATGGTTGCCGATGTGCTGTCCGCCACCCAGACGCAGCCTCAGGTGGTGACCCTCGAGATCACCGAGAGCGTGTTCATCCACGACAGCGAGCGCGCCCTGCTGGTCCTCAACGACCTGAAGCACCTCGGCGTCCTGCTCGCCCTTGACGACTTCGGGACCGGGTACTCCTCGCTCGCCTACCTCAACCAGTTCCCCGTTGACATCGTGAAGATCGACCAGTCGTTCATCGCCGACGTCGCCCGCGATCCCACGGCACACCACATCATCGACGCCGTCGTCGGGCTCGCCCACAAACTCGGAATCTCGGTCGTCGCGGAGGGGGTCGAGACCACGAGTCAGCACGAACAGGTGGCCGCCCTGGGTTGCGACTTCTACCAGGGCTTCCACTTCGCCCGCCCGGCGCCCGCAGAACAGCTCGACGCCCTCATGGCCAGGCGCTCCACACCAGCCACTAATGGCCGATGAACGGGTCCAGCGCAACCGCGACGAACAGCAGCGAGATGTATGAGATCGAGAAGTGGAACAGGCGCATCGGGTTCAGCGCTGCACCCACCACGCCCGCCTTGGCCCTGCCCAGCAACCGGTACGCCTCCAACAGGAACACTGCCCCCAGCACGGTGGCGGCGACGGCGTAGACCGGACCGGTCGGGGCGACCGGCACCAGCAGCAACGACGCGGCCACCATCGCCCAGGAGTAGGCAACCACCCTGCGGGCCACATGCAGGTCACTGGCCACCACCGGCAGCATCGGCACACCGGCCGCCGCGTAGTCCTGCTCGAACCGCATCGACAACGGCCAGTAGTGCGGCGGGGTCCACAAGAAGATCACTGCGAACAGCACGAACGGCGCCCAGGTCAACGACCCGGTGACCGCCGCCCACCCGATGAGCACCTGCATGCTCCCGGCGGCGCCGCCCCAGACGATGTTCTGCGGAGTCCGGCGCTTGAGCAGCATCGTGTAGACGAGCACGTAGAAGGCGATGGCGCCCAGCGCCAGGGCGGCCGCGAGCAGGTTGACCACGACGGCGAGCAAGCCGATGGCTGCCAGCGCGAGCACCGCACCGAAAACGAGCGCGTGCCCGGGCGGGATCACACCGGTGACCAGTGGCCGGTTCTTCGTGCGGTGCATCACGAGATCGATGTCGCGGTCCAGGTAGCAGTTCAGCGTGTTCGCGCTTGCGGCGGCCAAGGTGCCCCCGACCAAGGTCACCGCAACGAGCCACAACGGGGGCAGGCCGCGCGCCGCCAGAAACATCGTGGGCACCGTCGTCACCAGCAGCGTCTCGATGATCCGCGGTTTGGTCAGCGCCACGTACGAGCGCACCGTGTGCCAGACCGCGTGCGCGTAGCCGCTGCGCCGAACCGTCGACCCGGTGATCCGAGACGGGTGGTCGGTCGCAGTCACGAAGTCCTCAGGTGCGCATGGCGGTGCGCCACAACTGGCGCGGATGTCTCAGTGTAACCGGGCGGGCGAACGCGCCTCCCGGTGCCCACGTGTGCGTCCCGTCACGTCAGCACTAGGCTCGCAAGCGTCTGCGAGCGCGACGCGGAGCGCCGGCTGGACCCGACGAGAGGATCTGACGTGAGCGAGACCACCACCACCCGTGACCCGTCGTTGGCCGCACCCGTGGCCCAGGCCATCGGCTGGAGCGAGGTGGACGTGCGCGCGGTCGACACCGTCCGGGTCCTGGCCGCGGACGCCGTCCAGAAGGTCGGCAGCGGGCACCCGGGCACGGCGATGAGCCTGGCTCCGGTGGCCTACACGCTGTTCCAGAACGTGATGCGCCACGACCCCAGTGACGACCGGTGGCTGGGCCGCGACCGGTTCGTCCTCTCGTGTGGGCACTCCAGCCTGACCCTGTACATCCAGCTGTACCTGGCCGGTTACCGCCTCGAGCTGTCCGACCTGCAGGCGCTGCGCACGTGGGGTTCGGCGACACCGGGTCACCCCGAGTACCGGCACACCGACGGCGTCGAGATCACCACCGGGCCCCTCGGCCAGGGCATCGCGAGCGCGGTCGGCATGGCGATGGCGGGCCGGCGCGAACGCGGCCTGCTCGACCCCGACGCCGCCCCGGGGAAGAGCCCGTTCGACCACCACGTGTTCGTGCTCGCCTCCGACGGCGACCTGATGGAAGGGGTGAGTGCGGAAGCCTCCTCGCTCGCCGGTCACCAGCAGCTGGGCAACCTGGTCGTGATCTACGACCAGAACCACATCTCGATCGAGGACGACGTCAACATCTCGTTCAGCGAGGACGTCGCCGCCCGCTACGAGGCCTACAACTGGCACGTGCAGCAGATCGACTGGACCAGCACGGGCGAATACGTCGAGGACGTCGACGCGCTGCGGGCCGCGATCGACGCGGCCAAGGCCGAGACCGGCCGCCCCAGCTTCATCGCGCTGCGCACGATCATCGGTTGGCCGGCGCCCAACAAGCAGGACACCGGCGCCGCGCACGGGTCCGCCCTCGGCGCCGACGAGGTGGCCGCCACCAAGCGGCTGCTCGGTTTCGACCCCGAACGCAGCTTCCAAGTCGACGACGAGGTGCTGGCGCACACGCGCAAGGCTCGCGAGCGCGGCCAGAGCGTCCGCGAGAAGTGGCAGTCGTCGTTCGAGGCGTGGCGCGAGGCCAACCCGGAGCGCGCCGAGCTGCTGGACCGGCTCAGCCGCCAAGAGCTCCCCAAGGGCTGGGCCGACGTCCTGCCGCAGTTCGAAGCCGACCCGAAGGGAATGGCCACCCGCAAGGCGTCCGGCGCTGTCCTCAGCGCCCTGGCTCCGGTGCTGCCCGAGCTGTGGGGCGGATCGGCCGACCTGGCCGAAAGCAACAACACCACGATGGAGGGCGAGCCGTCCTTCGTCCCCAGCGACCGGCAGACCTCCGCCTGGAAGGGCGGCCCGTACGGGCGCACCCTGCACTTCGGCATCCGTGAGCACGCGATGGGATCGGCACTGAACGGGATCGCCCTGCAGAGCCTGACCCGCCCCTACGGCGGCACGTTCCTGGTCTTCAGCGACTACATGCGCCCCGCGGTGCGCCTGGCCGCATTGATGAAGCTGCCCGTCACCTACGTGTGGACCCACGACTCGATCGGCCTGGGCGAGGACGGCCCGACCCACCAGCCCGTCGAGCACCTTGCCGCGCTGCGCGCGATCCCCGGCCTGGACGTCGTGCGCCCGGGTGACGCGAACGAGACGGCCTGGGCGTGGCGGACCATCCTGGAGCACACCGACCGCCCCGCCGGCCTGATCTTGACCAGGCAGAACCTGCCCGTGCTCGACCGCGAGCGTTTCGCCTCCGCCGAGGGCGTGGGCCGTGGCGGCTACGTCCTGGCCGAGGCCGAAGGCGGCCCGGCGGCGGTCATCCTGGTCGCCACGGGCTCCGAGCTGCAGCTGGCGGTGCAGGCGCGCGAGGAGCTGCAGGCGGACGGCGTCCCCACCCGGGTGGTCTCGATGCCGTGTCGTGAGTGGTTCGCCGAGCAGCCTCAGCAGTACCGCGACGAGGTGCTCCCGCCGTCCGTGCGCGCGCGGGTGAGCGTGGAGGCAGCGGTGGGGCAGGGCTGGCGCGAGATCGTCGGCGACGCGGGGCGGATCGTCTCCCTCGAGCACTACGGGGCGTCG
>DAIETC010000059.1 GCA_027345905.1 Kineosporiaceae bacterium
CGGTAGTCCGGCCGAAAGTCGTGCCCCCAGTCCGAGATGCAGTGCGCTTCGTCCACGACCAGCAGGCCGCAGGTGGCGGCCAGGGTCGGCAGCTGTTCGGCGCGAAACCGCGGGTTGGTAAGACGTTCTGGACTGACCAGCAGCACGTCGACCTCGTCGCGGGCCAGGGCGGCACTGACCGCGCCCCAGTCCTGGGCGTTCGCGGAGTTCATGCTGACCGCGCGCACCCCTGCGCGCGCGGCGGCTGCGACCTGGTCGCGCATCAGGGCGATCAGCGGCGACACGATGAGCGTCGGGCCGGCCCCTTGTGACCGGCGCAGGGCGGTAGCGACGAAGTACACGGCCGACTTGCCCCACCCGGTGCGCTGGACGACAAGAACGCGACGGCGGTGCGCAACCAGGGCCTGGACCGCCTCCCACTGGCCTTCGCGAAAGTGCGCGTCATCGCGTCCGACCAGACGGCGCAGGACGGCGTCGGCCTCCTCGCGCAGCTCGCCCTGGTCGATCACCATCAGGAGGGTACGGGCAGCCAGACTCGGTCCCACAAGCTGCGCAGCGATCTAGCGGCGTCGCGACGTCAACGGCCAGAACGGCAGGGCTCGACGTGTCATCGTGTCCCCTACAACGACAGCTCGTGTGGACTGAACGATAGCCGGGCCATGGTCGGGTCACAGCCGGGCGTACTTGGCGCGCGCGAAGGAGTACAGACCGTAGGCCATGAGGCCCAGCGCGACGACTCCCAGCAGTGGGGTGCCGAAAGGTTGGTCGCGCAGGGCCTTGAGTGCGCCGTCCAGGCCGGACGCCTTGGCGGCGTCCTTGTACAGGCCGGCGACGACGAACAACAGTCCCACCACCGCCAGGGCGACGCCCTTGGCGATGTATCCGGCCATGGCCAGGCGCTCGACCATACGTGGCGGCGTCTCGGCCAAGTCGGCGCGGAACCGCTTCTTGGCGCCCTTCACGACGTGATAACCGCCGACCGCAAGGACGATGACTCCTATCACGATGACGAGCACCCGTCCGCCTGGGGCGCGCAACAAGGAGGCGGTGAAGTCCTGGCTCTGCCGGCTGCTGGAGGAACCGCCCCCGCCACTGGCGTACTGGAACGTCGTGACGGCGAGCGCGGCGTACACCAGCCCCTTGGCAAGGGACTTGGCCTTGTTCAGCTTCTCCTCGTTGCTCTGCCCGGGACGGTCCAGGAATGCGTCCACGAGGTGCCAGGCCGTCAGCCCGAGGAAACCGGCGACACCAACCCAGAGCAGGGCTCGGCCACCACTGTTGCTGGCCAGTTCACCAAGCGCGCCGGACTGGTCCGCCTGCTTCCCGTTGCCCCCGAACGCGACTTGCAGCGCGATCCAGCCGATCAGCAGGTGCATCAGCCCACTGACGACAAAACCCACCCGGGCCGCCGCGTGCAGCTTGCTGTCACCTGCTGCCCTGCGTGCCATCCCCTGCGCTTGGGCGCTGGCGTCCTGCGTCATCTGCTGGCTCCTTCTTCGCTGTCCGGCGCTTGATCATGTCGCGAGACCGGCAGGGACGCAGGTCGAAAGATCCAGTCGTTCAGTCCGTGGGGGGCCGACGCATGGTCTTGATCTGGGCGCGCCTGGTCTTCGCCTCCAACCGGCGTCGTCGCGACCCGGGTGTAGGCGCCGTCGGACGCCGCAGCCGGGCTGGCGGCGCCAGCGCCGAACGAAGCAGCTGGGCCAGTCGCACCGCCGCTGCGTCGCGGTTTCGCAGCTGCGAGCGGTGTTCGGTTGCCACCACTGTGACCCGGCCGTCCACGAGCCGCGAACCCAGACGCTGCAGTACGCGGTCGCGCTGGTCAGCGTTCAGCGCGCCGCTGTTCGCGACGTCGAAGGTCAGCTCGACCCGGGAGTCGGTGGTGTTGACGCCTTGGCCGCCGGGGCCGCTGGCTCGCGAGAACCGCCAGGACAGCTCCCCCGGGGGGATGAGAAGGCCGGGCGTCACGCGCAGGCCCGCTTCGACCCTCATCTCGGTGCCTCTTCCTGCAGCTGCGCTTCAGGGCGAAACGCGTTCGCGCACCTGACGTTTGATCCGGGCCAGCATGGCCAGCATGCCGCGCAGCCGCAGCGGGCTGACGGCTTCGCCGAGACCGAAACGGTACGGCGCGTCGTCCGGTACGGCAAGCACCTCGCTGGGGCTGAGGCCGTCCAGGCCGGTGTGCAAGATGCCGGCGAACCCACGGGTCGTGGGGGACTCCGGTGGCGCGTCGAAGAACACGTGCACGACGCCTTCGCTCACCTCGACCGCCAGGAACAGCGGCGACTGGCACTCGTGAACCTGTTCCATGTCGGCCAGCCCACCGGCGAAGCGTTCGGGCAGGGCGGGCAGCTCGTCGCTGAGTTCGAGCAGCAGCTGCAGCCGCTCTTTGGCGGAAACCGCGTTGAAGTCCTCGACCAGCTCGGCCAACGCCGGTGGCAGGTCGTCGAGGACGGCCTCGGGACTCACGAGTCCGGACCGGTCTCGATCGGTACCCGCACCGAGTTGCCCCACTCGGTCCACGACCCGTCGTAGTTGCGCACGGTGGGGAAGCCGAGCAGGTGGGTCAGGACGAACCAGGTGTGCGAGGAGCGCTCACCGATGCGGCAGTAGGCGATCACGTCGTCCTGCGGCGACAGGCCCTTCTCCTGCAGGTAGATCGCCTCCAGCTCGGCGCGCGGTTTGAACGTGGCGTCCTCGGCAGCCGCCCGTGACCATGGGACGCTGCGAGCGCCCGGGATATGACCGCCGCGCATGGCGCCCTCCTGCGGGTAGTCGGGCATGTGCAGCAGCTCGCCGGAGTACTCGCCGGGGGAACGGACGTCGACCATCGGCTTGCCGATGTGCACCAGCACGTCGTCCTTGAACGCCCGGATCTCGGCGTCGTGACGTTGCACCACGGGGTACTCGACCGGCTGCACGGAGGGCGCCTCGCGGGTCAGCTCACGACCCTCAGCGACCCACTTGGCGCGGCCGCCGTCCAGCAACCGCACGTCATCGTGCCCGAACAGCGAGAACACCCACAGCGCGTAAGCGGCCCACCAGTTGCTCTTGTCGCCGTACACGACGATCGTGGTGTCGCGGGTGATCCCCCGTTCGCCCATCACCTGGGCGAACCGCTGACCGTCCACGTAGTCCCGCGCGACCGGGTCGTTGAGGTCGGCGTGCCAGTCGACCTTGACTGCGCCAGGGATGTGCCCGCTGTCGTAGAGCAGCACGTCCTCGTCCGACTCGACCACGACCAGGCCGGGTTCGCCCAGGTGATCGGCGAGCCACTGTGTGGTCACCAGCCGCTGCGGGTGGGCGTACTGCGCCAGCTTGGGATCGGCGTCCAGGGGAAGTGTCACAAGAGCTCCTTAGGTCGGTGCGGACCTTCACTTCGACAACACCGTTGATCCTCCCAGGTCTTCCCGGCACCGGCCCCGCCAGGACTCTCGCGCGCGCCCCTGCACCCGACCTCGTGCACAATCGGGACCTCAACGCAGCACCGGACACAGGAGGCATGCCGTGGCGGACGACGGGCGCGGGCTTGAGGACGCGAATGGCCTGGGCCGCGCGGCGGCCGGCATGGTCGAGAAGCTGCTGGACATCGGGATCGACGGGCGTGGGCCGTGGGAGTCCGCCCAGACAGTCGCGGACGGCGCACGCAGCGACCACGGGGACGCCGACCTGGCAATCGATGCCGTCGTACGACAGCACACCCGGATGGCCGCCGCCGGGGGGTTCATCACCGGCCTCGGCGGCTTCGTGACCTTGCCCGTCGCCCTGCCGGCGAACGTGGTGGAGTTCTACGCGGTCGCCACCCGGATGGTCGCGGCGGTCGCCTCCTTACGCGGGTACGACCTGCACCTGCCGGGCGTGCGCTCGGCGGTGATGCTGACCCTGGTGGGCGCGGACGCCGACGACCTGCTGAAGAAGGCCGGTGTGGTGAGCGGGGGCCGGCTGGCGAACCTAGCGGCCCAGCGGCTGCCCGGGCCGGCGCTGATGGTGCTCAACAAGGGGATCGGGTTCCGGCTGGTCTCCAGCGTCGGCAAGTCGGCGCTGTCGCGGTTCGGTAAGGGGGTGCCGGTGGTGGGCGGCGTCGTGGGTGCCGGCGTCGACGTCTACCTCCTGCGCCGGATCGCCGACCAGGCGCGGCGCGAGTTCCCACCTCGGCCGGCGCTCGCGTCCGTCTGACCTGCTGGCTTCAGGCTGGCCTGCTCGCCTCAGGCTGACCTGCGCTGCGACTCGCCGGCCGCTGGTCCACAGCTGGGCGCGCAAGTCCCAGTGTCCACAGCTGCACCGTGGGCCCTGGCGGATCCAGGTTTGCGGTCCCAACGTGGGTGCATGAGCCGAAACCGACGTGCGTCCTCAACATTGCCAACGCCCTCGGGGCGCAGGGTCATCAAGGCCAAGGGCCCCGGTGATCTCGTCGCGGCGATTCCCTACATGCTTGGCTTCACCCCGACCCACAGTCTCGTGGTCGTCTCGTTGCGCGGCCCGCGCCTTCGGGTCGGTCTGGTCGCTCGCGCCGACCTGCCCGACGAGGCCAGTCAGGTGGCGGCGGCGCGATCGCTGTGCACCTTCGTGCGGCGAGACGGCCCGCGCGAGGTCATCGTGCTGGTCTACGACGCCCAGCCGTGGCGCGCCGGCACGCGTCCCTGGCAGGACCTGGTCGGCGCGGTGGAGGACGAGCTCGCCGGTCACCACGTCGCGATGCGCGAGGCCGTGTACGTCACGGACCAGCGGTATTGGTCCTACACGTGCACGCGGCCCTGGTGCTGCCCCGAGGAGGGGTGCACGCTGGCCGAGGCCGCATCCAGCCCGGTGGCCGCGGAGTACGTGCTGCAGGGCCGTTCACCCTTGGCCGACCGAGCCACGCTGGCGGCTCGGGTGGCGCCGAAGGGGTCGTTGGCCACCGCCGCCGTCGGCAACAGTCTGGTGCGCGCGCTCGAGGTCATCGCGCCATGGTGGGGGGCGCAGGCCGATCCGGTGTGGACAACATGGCAACGTCAGGGTGTCGCACTGTTCGACGCGGCGGCCGACCGATACCTGACGGGTGGGGCCTTGGGTCCGGACGAGGCTGGGCGCCTGCTGGCAGCGCTGATCGACCTGGACACCCGGGATGTGATCGCGGTCCGCTGGACCCGGTGGGTCGCGTCCCTGCAAGACAAGCCAGTCGGCGAGGACGACGACCTCGCGCGTCGTGTGCGTGCGCTGGCACCCGCCCCCCGCACCGGTCCCGACCTTGCCGACGAGGATTGTCGGGACGCCGTCGGCCGGCTGTTGCTCGACCTGGCCACGTGCTGCGACGGGCCGGGGGCGCTTGCCCCCCTGACGGTGCTCGCCATGCATGCCTGGTCCTTCGGCGAGGGTGCGCAGGCGGGGGTGGCCATCGACCGGGCCCTGCGTATCGACCCCGGATATCGCCTCGCCGGCCTGGTCGACACGCTGTTGCGCTCGGGCCGCGCGCCGAGCTGGGTCGCGCCCGTCCGGGCGGACGACGAGGCAGCGCGTCCCAAGGCTTAAGACGGCGTGTCAAGGCGTGGACGAAGGCAGCGGCGCTTGCTATCGTCTCCCCAGGTCATGAGTGCCAGCGCGAAGCCCCGGCTCGCTGGCCGGCAACCCTCCAACCGCGGTGGGGTGCCCCGGGTGATGACCCGGCCGACGCCATCAGGCGCCGGCAAGCGCGGGTTCGCCGACGGCGGGCCCTTCGGGTTAGGAGACCCCGATGAGCCAGGGTTGGTCCTTCGAGACACGTCAGATCCACGCCGGCCAGAGCGCCGACACCGCGACCGGCGCACGCGCGCTGCCGATCTACCAGACCACTTCGTATGCCTTCCAAGACAGCGAGCACGCCGCAAACCTGTTCGGACTCAAGGAGTTCGGCAACATCTACACCCGCCTGATGAACCCCACGAACGACGTCGTCGAAAAGCGAGTGGCCGACCTGGAAGGCGGTGTCGGCGCCCTGCTCGTGGCCAGCGGCCAGTCTGCCGAGACCATCGCCCTGCTCAACCTGGCGCAGGCCGGTGACCACATCGTGGCGAGCCCGAGCCTGTACGGCGGCACCTACAACCTGCTGCACCACACCTTCCCCAAGCTCGGGATCAGCACGACGTTCGTCGAGGATCCCGATGACCTGGACTCCTGGCGCGCCGCCGTCCAGCCGGGAACGAAAGGGTTCTTCGCCGAGACCATCTCCAACCCCAAGCAGGACGTCCTCGACATCGAGGCCGTCGCGGCCGTGGCCCACGACTGCGGGGTGCCGCTGGTCGTTGACAACACCGTTGCGACGCCGTACCTGATCCGCCCGTTCGAGTGGGGCGCCGACGTCGTGGTGCACAGCGCCACCAAGTACCTGGGCGGTCACGGCACCTCGATCGCCGGCGTGATCGTCGACGGGGGTCGCTTCGACTACACCCTCGAACCCGACCGCTTCCCCGGCTTCAACCAACCCGACCCCAGCTACCACGGGCTCGTCTACGGGCGGGACCTAGGCGTCGGCAGCCCCCTGGGGGCCAACCTGTCGTTCATCCTCAAGGCGCGCGTCCAGCTGCTGCGTGACATCGGCGCAGCCGCCTCGCCCTTCAACGCCTTCTTGATCAGCCAGGGGATCGAGACCCTGAGCCTGCGCATCGAACGGCACGTGCAGAACGCGCAGGCAGTAGCGACCTGGTTGCAGAGCCGCGACGAGGTGCTCAGCGTGGCCTACGCCGGGCTGCCCAGCAGCCCCTGGCACCACCTGGCGCGCAAGTACGCGCCCCGGGGAGCCGGGGCAGTGCTGGCCTTCGAGATCGACGGTGGTCTACCGGCCGGGCAGCGGTTCGTCGAGGCGCTCGAGCTGCACAGCCACGTCGCCAACATCGGGGACGTCCGCAGCCTGGTGATCCACCCGGCGTCCACGACGCACAGCCAGCTCTCGGACGCCGAACGATTGGCCAGCGGGGTTACCCCAGGGACCGTGCGCCTCGCCGTGGGCCTCGAGCACATCGACGAAATCCTGGCCGACCTGGACGCGGGACTGCGTGCCGCGAAGGGCGCCTGATGCCGCCCGTCCCCGGCGCGGGAACCTGGCGCGAGGGTGACCTGGTCGGACGACGCCAGTTTGCCGAGCTCGGCACGCTGGCCTTGGAGGCCCGTGGCGCTCTGCCAGACGTGCGGATGGCCTACGAGACGTGGGGGACGCTGAACCCGGCCCGCGACAACGCGGTCCTCGTCCTGCACGCCCTCACCGGGGACAGCCATGTGGCGGGCCCGGCCGGCCCGGGGCACCCCAGCCCCGGCTGGTGGGACGCCCTGGTCGGCCCCGGGCGCGCCCTGGACACCGACACCTGGTTCGTCGTGGCACCCAACGTGCTCGGCGGCTGTCAGGGTACGACCGGTCCGGCCTCGGCGGCACCCGACGGCCGGGCCTGGGGCTCGCGCTTCCCGTTCCTCACCGTCCGCGACCAGGTCGAGGCCGAGGCACGTCTGGCCGACCACCTGGGCATCGACACCTGGGCGCACGTGGTCGGCGGCTCGATGGGCGCCATGCGAGCCCTGGAGTGGGCAATCGGCCATCCTGAGCGGGTGGCCTCGGGCCTGGTCCTGGCTGGCACCGCCTACTCCACCGCCGAGCAGATCGCCTGGTGCCAGTCCCAGCTGCTGGCCATCCGCAGCGACCCGGCTTGGCAGGGTGGGGACTACGGCGAGGGCCCCGGGCCGGTCACCGGCCTGGGGATCGCACGCCGGATCGCGCACCTGACCTACCGCAGCGAACCCGAGCTGGCCCAACGGTTCGGACGGGCCCCCCAGGCCGACGAGCAGCCACTTGGTGGCGGCGGCCGCTACGCGGTCGAGAGCTACCTCGACCACCACGCCGACAAGCTCGCCCGCCGGTTCGACGCGCGCTCGTACGTCGTGCTCACCGAGGCGATGAACTCCCACGACGTGGGCCGCGGGCGCGGGGGAGTGGCGCCCGCTCTTGGCCGGGTGCAGGCGGACCTGCTCGTAGCCGCCGTCGACAGCGACCGGCTCTACCCGGCGCGACTGTCGGCCGAGATCGTGGCGCACACGCCGACCGCGCGCCCGATGGCCACGGTGCGCTCGCCGTACGGGCACGACGGTTTCTTGATCGAGACCCATCAGGTCGGGGCGCTGGTACGCGACTGCCTGCCGCACCGGTCCCCGGCCCGCACCCGGTAGGCGCGCTTGCGCCGCCCTCAGCGCACCCGAACGGCGGGCAGAAGTGGGTGCTGACGCGCACACTGAGCACACTTGATCACCGACAAGGGCACTTCGGCCCGCCGGTTTGGCGCGCTCACGGCGAGCGGACCCAGCGGGCCGGCCAGGACCGTCCCCAGTCAGCAGCGGACGCCGCGCACCAGCTCACGAAGGCGTGGCCACTCCAGCGCCAACGCCGGATGCAGGACGCGGGCGGCCACGTCGTCCAAAGGCACCCACTCCACGGCGTCGGACTCGCGGTTGGCGACGTAGACCGGGGTCTGCGCAGGAGCGGTGGCCAGGACGTAGGTGTACGACCACGCGCCGTGGTCGACGCGGTGCTCGCCGACGTCCTGGACAACGAAAGGGTCCAGGCCGGTCTCTTCGGCCGCCTCGCGGCGCGCGGCCGCAGCGGTGCTCTCATGGCTGTCCCGCGCCCCGCCGGGCAGGCCCCAGGTGCCCCCTTGGTGGGTCCACGGGCTGCGCAGCTGCATGAGCACCTCCTGGCCGCCCTCGCCCGGACGCAAGATCAGCAGGCCCGCGGCGCCGTTGCGTCCCCAGTGCCGCAGCCCGCACGCGCAGTCCACCCAGCCGTTTCCGTCGTTCAGCGTTTGCGGCGGGGCGT
>DAIETC010000064.1 GCA_027345905.1 Kineosporiaceae bacterium
GGCGGGGTGCGCTCAGACCTTCAGGCCCAAGCGGCGAGCAGAGCGGGAGCGCTGGCGCGAGGCGCGCATCCGGCGCAGCCGCTTGACGAGCATCGGGTCCACCTCCATGGCGTGCGGCCCGTCGATCAGCGCGTTCAGCACTTGGTAGTACCGGGTGGCCGACATGTCGAAAAGTTCGCGGACCGCCTGTTCCTTGGCTCCGGCGTACTTCCACCACTGCCGCTCGAACGTCAAGATCTCAAGGTCGCGCGCGGACAGACCGGGGCTGGCGGCGTCCGGCTCGGGAGCGGGATTGACCTGCGGCGTCATACCTGAGCTGTCCTGTCCATGGTGTCCACGTGGTCCTCCTGGAGTGCGGGCGCCCTCACCCTAACCGCTAAACCACACCGTTGTCATTCATCGCCACGGACTGGTGTTGATCGCCACGAACGCGGTCGAACGAGCCGCCCCGGTCAGAGCATAGTGTCCAGAATGTCGTCAATATCCGCTTCGCTGGTGCGTGGGTTGACGATCGCGAAGCGGGTGACCGTCTCGCCGTCGTGAGTCGTGGGTACGACGAAGGCAAACCCCTGCCGCAACAGTCGCTCGCTCCAGAGCTGGTAGTGCTGGGGGGTCCAGCCGACCCTGCGAAACACGACCACCGAGGTGTCCGGCTCGCGCAGCAGCTCCAGGTCGCAGCGTTGCCGGATCTGGACGGCCGCGTACCGCGCCACCTCCAGCGTCCGCTCGACGGCCTCGGAATAGGCGCGCGTTCCGTGGGTCGCGAGGCTGAACCACAAGGGCAGCCCGCGCGCGCGGCGGGTCAGACCGATCGCGTAGTCCGCGGGGTTCCAGTCAGGCGCCTGCGTGAGGACATCCAGGTACGCCGCGCGCTGGGTGTGCGCCGCTCGCGCGGTCTGCGGGTCCCGGTAGAGCAGGGCACAGCAGTCGAACGGGGCGAACAGCCACTTGTGCGGATCGACGATGAACGAGTCGGCGCGCTCGATGCCATCGAAGCGCTCGCGGATGGTGGGGGCGGCCAGCCCAGCTCCGCCGTACGCCGCGTCGACGTGAAACCACACGCCGAGCCTCTGGCAGGCCCCGGCCAGCGATGCCAGGTCGTCGATGATCCCGAAGTTCGTCGTCCCAGCAGTGCCCACGACGGCGAACACGCCGTCGACGCCCACCGCCTCGATCGTGCGCAGCACGTTGGCCCCCGTGAGCCGGCCCCGCTCGTCGAACGGGACCGTGACGAAGTCGACGTCCATGACCTCGCACGCGCTCGCGATCGAGGAGTGCGCCTGGTTGCTGCCCAGGACCTTCCACCGCGAGGGCGCCGGGCCGACGCGTTGGGTGCGGGCAGCGTGCCGTGCGGCAACCAGTGCCGAGAGGTTGCCCACGGTGCCTCCTGGCACGAAGACACCGCCGGCCCCCTCGGGGAAGGCGGCCAGGTCGGCCAACCAGCGCAGCGCGGCGTTCTCGGCGTACACCGCTCCGGCGCCCTCGAGCCAGCTGCCTCCGTACAGGGCAGATGCCCCGACGACCAGGTCGAACAGCGTGCTGGCCTCGGTGGGTGCGCAGGGGATGAACGAGAGGTAACGCGGATGGTCGGTCGAGATGCAAGCCGGCGCGAGCTGGGTGCTGAACAGCTCGAGCGCGGCCAGGCCGCCCAGTCCGTTGGCCGTGATGGTCGCGCCACAGGCCTGCTCAAGCTCGGCCAGCGTGCGCGGGCCGTCCAAGGGAACCGGCTCCATGCGCAGTCGCTGCAGGGTGTAGTCCAGCACGGCCTGACCCAGGGCCTGCGTGGCAGCGTCATAGTCGTGCACGGCCGGAGTGTAGGCCGCGCTGCAGACAGCCGAAGGCGCCCCGGCCCCAAGGGACCAGAGCGCCTTCGTGGCTCACGCGCTCAGCGCAGCGACAACCGCTGCCCCACGAAGATCAGGTTCGGGTTGGCGCCGATCGTTACCCGGTTGCGGGCGTACAGCGACTCCCAGCCCCCGCGCACACCCTTACGCTGAGCGATCAGGCTGAGCGTGTCGCCGCTGCGGACGACGTAGCTGCCCCAGGCGGCCGCGGAGGTGACCCGCTTCTTGGCGGTGCGCACCGACAGGCTGCGCACCGAGTGCGAGTGGCGGTAGCTGCGCACCAGGGCACGACGCTGGGTCGATCGGCTGGTCGTGCGGCTAGCGCGAGCGTCGGCGCTC
>DAIETC010000074.1 GCA_027345905.1 Kineosporiaceae bacterium
CGGTAGGCGTAGCCCTGCTCGGCCAAGAACCGCTGGCGGTGCGCCGCGAAGTCGGCGTCGACGGTGTCGCGGGCGACCACCGTGTAGAAGCGGGCCGAGCGCCGGTCGCCCTTGGGGCGCAGGACCCGTCCGAGGCGCTGCGCCTCTTCCTGTCGCGAGCCGAAACTGCCCGAGACCTGGATGGCGACGCTGGCCTCGGGCAGGTCGATCGAGAAGTTCGCGACCTTGCTCACCACGAGCAGCCCGATCCGCCCGGTGCGAAACTCCTCGAACAGGCGTTGGCGTTCGGTGACCGTGGTGTCCCCCTTGATCACCGGCGCGTCCAGCTGCTCGGACAGGTCGTCCAGCTGGTCGATGTACTGCCCGATGACCAGAGTCGGCTCACCGCGGTGGGTCTGGACCAGCTTGCGGACGACGGCCGTCTTCACCTCGCTGGTCGCGGCGATCCGGTAGCGGACGTCGGGTTCGGCGCTGGCGTAGGCCAGGCGTTCGTCGTCCGGGAGGGTGACCCGAACCTCCACGCAGTCGGCGGGGGCGATGTAGCCCTGCGCCTCGATGTCCTTCCAGGGGGCGTCGTAGCGTTTGGGGCCGATCAGGCTGAACACGTCGCCCTCGCGACCGTCCTCGCGCACCAAGGTCGCGGTCAGGCCCAGGCGCCGGCGGGCCTGCAGGTCGGCGGTCATCCGGAAGATCGGTGCCGGCAGCAGGTGCACCTCGTCGTAGACGATCAGGCCCCAGTCGCGTGCGTCCAGCAGCTCCAGGTGGGGGTAGGCGCCCTTGCGGCGCAGCGTGAGGACCTGGTAGGTGGCGATGGTGACCGGACGTACCTGCTTGCGGGCCCCGGAGTACTCGCCGATCTCGTCCGCCGTGAGCGAGGTTCGGGTGATCAGCTCCTCGCGCCACTGGCGGGCCGCGACCGTATTGGTCACCAGGATCAGCGTGGTGGCCTTGGCGCGAGCCATTGCGCCAGCGCCCACCAGGGTCTTGCCGGCTCCGCACGGCAGGACGACCACCCCGGACCCGCCGTGCCAGAACCCGTCGATCGCCTCGTTCTGGTACGGGCGAAGCGTCCAGGTGCGCTCATCCAGCTCGATCGGGTGCGCTTCCCCGTCCACGTAGCCGGCGAGGTCTTCGGCCGGCCAGCCGAGCTTGAGCAGCACCTGCTTGAGGTGGCCGCGCTCGCTGGGGTGCACCAGGACGGTGTCGGCGTCCAGGCGGGCGCCGACCAGCGGCTGCACCTTCTTGCTGCGCAGGACCTCCTCAAGCACGGGCAGGTCGCCGCTTCGTAGCACCAGGCCGTGCACGGGGTGCTTGAGCAGGCTCAGCCGCCCGTAGCGGTCCATCGTCTCGGCCAGGTCGACGAGCAGCGCGTGCGGCACCGGGTAGCGGGAGTAGCGCAGCAGCGTGTCGACGACCTGTTCGGCGTCGTGCCCGGCGGCGCGGGCGTTCCACAGCCCCAGTGGCGTCAGGCGGTAGGTGTGCATGTGCTCGGGTGCGCGCTCGAGCTCGGCGAACGGCGCGATCGCCCGGCGGCACTCACCCGCTTGGCCGTGGTCGGCCTCGAGCAGCAGCGTCTTGTCGCTCTGCACGATGAGCGGACCAGCCGGTCCAGCCGGTGAGGTCATGGCGTCCTCGCGAGCGGGCTCAGGCCCGCCAGCCCGGGTAGCCCGAGCCTGAGGAGAAGCCGCCGCTTTGCGCCAGCATGACCACGAAGATCACCGCGGCGATGACGACGAGCACCCCCAGGATCAGACCGGCGAAGAACCAGATCTTGGACACCCGGATCTTGCGCCGCGCGTCGATCGGGTCCAGGTCGGCCCGTCCCAGGGCCAGGGCCGCGTAGATGGCGCCGACGATTCCCGGCAGGTTGGCCAGGATCACCACCGAGACGATGTTCAGGATCAGCCACAAGGTGGCCGAGCTGCGCGCCTGCGCGCTGAGCGGGTTCGGCGCGTAGCCGCCTGTTCCCGGGGGTGGCCCGTACGCCGGCGGGGGCTGGGCCGCGGACCCGTACGTCGCCGCAGGCTGTGGCGGTGACGTCCACGGGTTCGGCTCGGTGGGACGGTCCTGGCTCACGACGGGGTCCTTTGCTCAGGGTCAAGGTGCCCAACCTAGCGCGTCAGGCCGACTCGTCGGCCCGGGTTACCGCGGTGACCCGGTGCACCGAGAAGGACCGCACGTGCTCGGTGCCGTGGTCGAAGACGGTGACCCGGCCGCCCTCGACGCTCAACGGTTCCACGACCCGGCGCTCCACGTGCCCGGACGCGTCCGCGTACCCGATCCACACCCGTTCGCGGGCCGCGGCGGCGGCCCGCAACGTGGCCAGGGTCAGTGCCGGGTCGGTGGCCGTCAGCGCCGGCCCGGGGCCGCGTGCCGAGCGCGCCAGCTGCTGGTCGTACGACAGCTGACCGGCGCGCAACATCCGCACCACCGCCTCGAGCAGTCCCTGGGACGGCGCGAGCTGGCCCCAGCTGGTGGGCTGCGGCGGTTGGCGCGGCGGCGTACGCCGGGAGTCGGGCCGGCGCACCACGACGACTCCGTCCGCCGACTCCGCGACTGGGGCCCGGCCGGCCTGGCGCAGTACCGACAGGACGGTTGCCGGTTCGGCCTGGGCCACCAGGACGGTCGGGGCCAGCCTGCGCAGCCGCAACGCAGCGACCCGCCGCTCGGCCAGCAGCTCGCCGATCAGCGACTCGTCGTCGCTTCGGATGTAGGCACCGGCCGCTGCGACCCGCAGCTGCCCGTGCCGGCGCGCCACGTCGTGCACGAGGTAGTCCAGTGGCTGCGGCACGGGCGTGCGGCTGCGCGCCGCGAGCAGCTCGAGCAGCTCGTGCGCCGACCAGCCGGCGTCCAGCGCCCGACGCACGCTGAGCGGGCTGAACCGGTAGACGGTCGCGCCGCCCCGAGACTCCACGTCGGCGCTCAGTGCCATCGCCCGGGCCAGCACCGGCTCGAGCTGGCCCGGCGCGACGGCGGTCAGGTCGGCCTGCAGCAGGACGTGGTCGACCGGCTCGGGCAGCAGAGCGCCCATCGCGTCCGCCACTGGGTCCGGCCCGGCCGGCCCGGCTGGCTCCGGCTCAAAGACCCGCGCTGCATGCAGGGCCCGGCCGGGCGTCGACAGGGCGCCACGCCCCGTGACGCCCAGCAGCTCGGCTTCGGCCAGCGTCCAGGTCACCAGCTCGTCGACCAGGGCCCCGGCCTGGCGAGGGCGCTGCCAGTGCAGCCGGCCCAGCAGCGAGTGCGGCTGCGGCGCCAGGCCCGCGCCGACGTCCGCGAGCTCACGCAACACGTCCACGCGGACGACGCGGGCCAGGGGCCGCTCGATGTCCGCGGACAGGGCGGCGCGTACCGCACCCTTGGGGTCGCGAGTGCCCACCAGGCCAGGAGCGCGGGTGCAGCCGAGCCAGGCCCGGGCGAGCACCGCCCAGCGGGGCGCCGGCGAGAGGTTCTGCCACTGCTCGCTCGCGGGTGTCGGTGCCCAGACCGGCTGCGCCTGGCCGTCGTCCGCGATCAGACCGCCGACGTAGGCGAGCTCGACGACTCGGGCGGCGGTGGGTTCGTCGACCTGCAAGCCCGCGGCCGTACGCCGTAGCTCGCGCACGCCCAGTCCGCCCGAGCGCAGGACGGGCGGCGGCGTAAGGCCCCAGGACTGCAACAGCTCTTCGACCAGACGCAGCAGCTCGGCGCCCGCCACGCCCGCGGCCGCGTCGACACTGCTCGGCTCGTGGGAGACCGCCTCGACGGCAGGGGCGGCGGTGCTCGGCTCGGCGTGCAGCCGCCCCCCGCGCAGCGCCAGGGCGACCTCCTTGGGCAGGACGACGTGCTCGGCGTCCGCCACGCCCAGCAGTCCCCGCGCCAGCAGCCACTCGACGGCGGTGCTGGCGCTCTGGCGGTCGACTGCCCGGTCGGCGCGCGGCAGCGCGCCCACGGGGGACCGCCAGGTGAGCTGCTCGAGGACGGCGCGCGACTGCGGCGGCGCGTCTTGGAGCAGGTCGGCGATCACGGCGGGATCGCTCAGGTGCGCGGCGACCTGGGCGAGCGGGTCGCAGGCGGCGGCGTGCGGGTGGTCGAGCTGCAGGCCAAGGTCGCGGGCCAGGGCGAGGACAGCGGCGAGGTCGCGTTTGCCGAGCAGCTCGGCGACGGGCGGCCCGAGCCCGGCCGGGTGGGGGCCGAGGTTGTCGCGCACGGCCCGGGCCAGGCGCAGGTCGCAGTCTGGTCCCCACACCAGGGCCAGGTCACGCAGGAGTCCGATCGTGCAGGCCTTGGGGCGGACGCCGAGCAGCTGGGCGACCTCGGCGCGCGAGGCGGGCTCGGGCAGCACGGCCAGCGCTTCCAAGCAGTGCAGCCCGAGAGTGTCGAGCCGGTCCAGGGCCCGCTGCACGCTGGCTCGGGTCGTTGCTCGCGCGGCCAGCGAGGTCAGGTCGCTGGGCACGGGCGTGGCCAGGTCGGGACGCGCCTGCAGCAGGGCGACGAGCTGGGCGTCGCTTCGGGCACGCAGGTCGTCGGCGAGGCTGCGCGCGGCGCTCGCCGCTGGTGCCGACATGGTCCTCACGATAGGCGCGCTGCTCGGTTCACGGTTCGACGACCGCCCCGAGCGCCTGGGCCAACGTCGCCGCCTGCGCCAGGTCGATCTTGGCTGCGGCCCAGCGCGGCCCGTTCGGGTCGACACCGTGCAAGGCCGTTCCGCGAAGGTCGGCGCGGGCGAGGCGGGTGGCGCGCAGGTCGGCGTTGGACAGGTCGCAGCCGGTCAAGGTGGCGTCGGACAGGTCGGCTTCGGACAGGTCGGCCTCGATCAGCCGGGCCCCGGACATGTCGAGCCTGCGCAGGTCCTCGCCGCGCAGTGACACGAACGACCAGTTGCCACCGCGCACGAGCAGCGGACGCAGCGAGCAGCGGCGAAACCGGGTGCCGACGAGCTTGCAGCCGTGTAGCTGCGCGTCGAAGAACGAGCAGCCGATCAGCTCGCAGCCCACGAAGGCGCTGCCCTGGTGGTGTGAGCCGCCCAGCTGGACGTCGGTGAACCGGCAGCGCTCGAAGGTGACCCCCGAGGTAGTGATCTCGCCCAGGTCGCACGAGCTGAACGTGCAGTCGGTGAACCGGTCGCCGGCCAGGTGGCGCCCCTGCCAGTCCTGGCCGCTGAACGTCTCGCCGGTGACATCGAGGGCGGCGGTCATAGCGGCCGTCGACGTCCCAGCGCGAGCCCCGCGCACCAGGCGAGGAGCACCGTCGTGAACGCCTTCTCGGCATACCCCGCCCACGCACCGCCCGAGCGCAGCTGCACCAGGAACCAGCCCGTGTGCGGCACGGCCACCCCAAGGGCGAGGGCGGCGGACCCGCGCAGCCAACGCGGCAGGCTGCGGCTGCAAGCCCCCGCCAGCACCGCCAGGTGCAGCCCGCCGAAGGCCGCGGTGGCCGCGAGCGTG
>DAIETC010000077.1 GCA_027345905.1 Kineosporiaceae bacterium
GGCCGAGCGCGCCGCCCGGCGCGGAAGCGAAGGCGAGGGATGTTCCTGAGCCGGCACGTCCTGCGCCGGGGGCACGAGCAACGGCGGGAACGGTGGCGGCAGCACCGGGGCGATGGGCGCACTGCCCAGGGCCGACGCGACGAGGGGGGGTTCGGCGCCCTGGCCGGGGTCGGTGCTGGCAGCTGCCCGTCCCACGACCGGCTCGGTGCCGTCGTCCGCAGTCTCGGCCGCGCCGGGAAGTGCCTGGACGTCAGGGGTCTGCGCCACCGACCCCGGCACGAACAGGGCCGGCGGCAGCTCGATGGTGACGACCGTGCCCTGAGCGCGACCGGGCTTGAGCTCGATGACGGCGTCCAGGCGCCGCGCCAGCCGGCCCACCACGAAGAAGCCGAGGCGCTGTGAGCCGACGACCTCGCTCATCGGCGGGTTGGCGATCCGCTCGTTGGCCTCAGCAAGCTCCTCCGGCGTCATCCCGAGGCCCAGGTCGGTGATCGTCAGCCGCACACCGTTCGAGGTGGGCGCCGCGGCCGTGATGACGCGCGTGTCGGGGTTGGAGAACTGGGTGGCGTTCTCCAACAGCTCGGCGATCAGGTGCGCTGCGGTCAGCGCCATGTGCCCCACCATCGGCGGGTCGACCTGCATCGCCAGGTCCACCCGGTCGTAACGCTCGATCTCGGACACGGCGGTGCGGATGACGTCCGACAACGGCATGGGGCGCCGCAACCGGCGTCCGGCGTCGATGCCGGCGAGCACGATCAGCGACTCGGCGTTGCGGCGCATCCGGGTGGCCAGGTGGTCGAGCCGGAACAGGTTCTCCAGTGTGTCGGGATTCTCCTCGGTGCGCTCCAGCTGGTCGATGAACGCCAGCTGCCGCGAGAGCAGCACGTGGTTGCGGCGGGCCACGTTCACGAACATCTCGGCGATGGACGCGCGCAGCACAGCCTGCTCCTCGGCGACCCGGATGGTCGTGGCGTTGACGTCGCCGAACGCGCGGGCCAGGCGCCCTACCTCGTCGTTGCCACCGACGTCGATCTGCGGCAGGGCCACTCCCGGACCCTCACCTGGGGTGGCCATCCGTTCGACCATCCGCGGCAGCTCGTCGCGCAGCTGGTCGGCGGCCTCGGTCAGCCGGCGCAGGGGCCGGGTGATGGCCCGGGCGAGCACCAGACCCAGGACGATGAGCGTCAGGACGAGCAGTCCGCCACCGACGAGCAGGGCGACGGCCCGGTTGTGTGCCGAGGACGCCGAGTGCGCGGCGAGCGCCGCAGCTTCGGCGGCGATGGGCGCGGTGAGGGCCGCCAGCGCCTTGATACGGTCGTTTGCCGCGGCGTTCCACGCGGCCGGGCTCACCTTCACCGCGTTCGACCCGGCCTGGGCAAGGAGCGCCTGGCGCAAGCTGGCGAACGTGGCACGGGCCTTGGCGGGCTGGCTCAAGGCCTTGTCGAGGGCGGCGTTCTGCGCCGGCGTCCCACTGATCCGGAACTGGGAGACGGCCTCGGTCTGCAACGCGGCCAGCCGGCTGAGTGTGGCAGTTGAGCCTGCGGAGGTGCCGGCAATGATCGCCAGGCCGGCGTCCCGTTCCTGCGTGGCCAGCTCCGCCAGTTGCTCGGCCGTGGAGTAGGCCGTGCTCTGCGCGCCGATCGCGCGCTCGCTCAGGCCGTCACCGATGCGTTGTGGCAAGACGATGTCGGTGGCGATGATCTTGGCGTACTGGTCGGCGGCCTGCGCCGGCGTGATCGACCTCTTGAGGACCGACGCCCGCAAGGCGGGCAGCTGCTGAGCCGCCCCGCCCGCCTGGGCCATGGCCTCGGCGGCCTGCGGCGAGAGTGTGGACAGGTCGACCTTGGCGATGAGGCCGCCCATGCCCTGTAGCGCCACGTTGCTCGCGTCCTGCGCGTGCTTCAGCGCCGCCGCCGTGGCGTGCTTGCCCAGGTAGTTGACCGAGACCGCCCGCTCCGACTGCAGCACCGAGATCAGGCCCCCGATCGCCGCCGAGCCCTTGGCCATCTGCTCGACCTGGCTCGCCTTGCGTGCCTGGTCGAACGCCTGCACGGACACCACGCCCGTGACGACGACGAGCGCCGCGATCGGCAGTGCCAGGACGGCGAGCAGCTTGGTCCTGATCCCCTGGTTGAGCAGCATGTTGGCATCCCTTGGTCGCCGGTCAGCAACTCCTTCGGCGCTCGCAAGGCGGACATTGACCGGCGCCCGCGTGCGAGTCACCCGTTCGGCCCAACCGCTGCGGTAGTGCGCAGCACCTTCCGCGGCTCGATACTGGGCACGGTGAGCCCCCGGATCCGTACGCCGCACGGCACGGCACAGCGCGTGATCGTCCTGGGCGGCGGGGGCTCGCGCCGTCTCGGGCAGGACAAGCTGGCCGCCCAGCTGGGCGCGACGACGGTGTTGGACACCCTGCTCGCGGGGCTGGTCGACGTGCTGGGCGCCCCTTCGATCACCGTCGTCGGCCCCGCCCGGCCCACCTGTGTGCCGGTGCGTTGGCGCCAGGAGTCACCGCCGGGCGGCGGGCCGGTCGCCGGCCTGGCGCTCGCGCTGCCCGACGACCCGAGCGCCGTCGTCACGCTGGTGGCCGGCGACCATCCGTTCGCCGCTGCCGCGCTGCCCGTGCTGCTGGGCGCCCGCCGCGGCGCCGACGCGGCCATCGGGGTGGACCCCTCCGGCCGCGACCAGCCACTGCTGGGCGCCTATCTCAGCGGGCCGCTGCGTTCCGCGATCGGCCCCCAGCCGCACGGGTTGGCGATGCGTCCCGTGGTCAGCCGGCTCACCGTCGTCCGGGTACCGCTGGATGCCCAGTGGTGCCTGGACGTCGACACCGCAGCCGACCTTGCGGCCGCCCGCGAGGTGGCGCAGGCGTTTACCCTCGAACGATGAAGGCAATCACCATCACCGAGCCGGGCGGACCGCAGGTGTTGCGGCTGCAGGAGGTACCCGACGCGCGGCCCGGGCCCGGCGAGGTCCTGGTGCGCGTGGCGGCCAGCGCGGTCAACCGCGCGGACCTGTTGCAACGGCAGGGACACTACGACCCCCCGCCGGGCGCGTCGGCCTACCCCGGCCTGGAGTGCAGCGGCACCATCGAAGCCGTCGCCGAGGGGGTGTCCGGCTGGGTGGTCGGCGACCAGGTGTGCGCGCTGCTGTCCGGCGGCGGGTACGCCGAGCTGGTCGCCGTGCCCGCCGGCCAGGTGCTGCCCGTGCCGAGCGGACTGAGCATGCGCGAGGCGGCGGCCCTGCCCGAGGTCGTCTGCACCGTGTGGAGCAACGTCTTCATGACGGCGCTGCTGCAGCCCGGCGAGACACTCCTGGTGCACGGCGGGTCCAGCGGCGTCGGCACCATGGCGATCCAGCTCGCCCGCCAGGCCGGGGCCAAGGTGGCCGTCACCGCGGGCTCGGCGGCCAAGCTGGCCCGCTGCGAAGAGCTCGGCGCCACCATCTTGGTGAACTACCGGGACGAGGACTTCGTCGAGGCGGTGCGGGCGGCCACCGGCGGACGAGGTGCCGACGTCGTCCTGGACAACATGGGGGCCGCCTACCTTGCTCGCAACCTTGAGGTCCTGGCCGTCAACGGCCGACTGGTGGTGATCGGGCTGCAGGGCGGCGCACGTGGTGAGCTTGACCTCGGGGCGTTGCTGCGCAAACGGGGTGCGGTGATCGCGACCTCACTTCGGGCCAGGCCGCTTGAGGAGAAGGCCGCCATCGTGGCGGCGGTTCGTGAGCACGTGTGGCCGTTGATCGAGTCCGGCCACGTGCGCCCGGTGCTGCACACCGCCATGCCACTGGCCGAGGCGGCCCGGGCGCACGAGCTGCTCGCCGAGTCCGCGCACGTCGGCAAGGTCGTGCTCACGCTCTGAACGTCCCGGGCCTGGGCTGCAACGCCGGGTCGTTCGCGTAGCCGGGATCCCACGGGAAACGACCCCACGTGTCGTCGTAGGTCAGCTGGAAGACCGGGACCGAGTGCTCCGGCGGGCGCCTGCGGCCGGGGTGCTCACGCCTGTCGCGACCACCGTGGCCAGGACGCTAGGCAGCGGAACCGACAGTCCCGCCCTCGCGGCCGGGCACCTGTGGACGACAGTCGGCAAGATGGGGGGCATGAGCGAACCGACACCACAGCGCCCGCAGGAGAACAACCGCTTCGTCGTCGTCACCCAGGACGGGATGGGGGTCGCCCCGGCCCGGGCCGGCCAGGACGCGGACGAGGCCGACGTGGAGCGAAACCCGGCCGAGCTCGTCCAGCAACCAGCCAAGGTGATGCGCATCGGCAGCATGATCAAGCAGCTGCTCGAGGAGGTGCGCTCCGCCCCGCTGGACGACGCGGGCAGGACCCGCCTGGCGCAGATCCACGAGCGATCGCTGAGCGAGCTGGAGCAAGGCCTGGCGCCCGAGCTCGTCGCGGAGCTGCGGCGCATCGCCCTACCCTTCGGCGACGGTGAGACCCCCTCGGACGCCGAGCTGCGCATCGCCCAGGCCCAGCTGGTGGGCTGGCTCGAAGGCCTGTTCCACGGGATCCAGACCGCCCTGTTCGCCCAACAGATGGCCGCCCGCAGCCAGCTGGAGGAAATGCGCCGCGCCCTGCCAGCGGGCCACGAGGCACCCGGTGCCGGTATGCGGCCCCCCGCACCCGGCGAGGGCCACAGCACCGGCCAGTACCTCTGACCCCGGCGCGTCCCCAAGGTGGCAAGGTGGCCCGATGATGGTGCTGGTGCTCGCGTCAGTGAACGTCGACCTGGTCGTCGCGGTTGCGGCCCGGCCGCTCGGCGGGCAGACCGTGCTGGGCGGTGACCTTGCTGTCCAGCCTGGCGGCAAGGGCGGCAACCAGTCGGTCGCGGCCGCCCTGGCGGGGGCGCAGGTCCGCGCCATCGGCCGGGTTGGCGACGACGCGCACGGTGAGCTGCTGCGCGAGGCCCTGCGGTCCGCGGGAGTCGACGCGAGCGCGGTGCAGACGACGCCCGGGGTGGCCACCGGAGTCGCGCTCATCACCGTGACCCCCGACGGCGAGAACGCGATCGTCGTCGCCGCGGGGGCCAACGCGCTGGTGAGCGAATCGGACGCCTGCCACACGTCTTGGGACGGCGTGGGCGTCGCCGTGGCCCAGCTTGAGCTTCCGCACCCGACCGTGACGGCGTTCGCGCGCCGATGCGTCAACGCGGGCACTCGCTTCGTGCTGAACGCGTCCCCACCCCGCGCTCTGGAACCGGAGCTGCTAGGAGCCTGCGACCCGCTTGTCGTCAATGCGCACGAAGCGGCGGCGCTAACCGGTCAACCTCTCGCGACATCGGTCGATGCTGCTGCAGACGCGGCGCAAGCGTTGCAGCGCAAGGGGTGCCGTAGCGTCGTGCTCACGATGGGCGGCGAGGGAGCCGTCGTGCTGGACACCTCCGGCTGCTGGCAGCTCGCGGCGCCGCCGGTGGCGAGTGTGGTTGACACCACCGGTGCCGGCGACTGCCTCGTCGGCACCCTCGCGGCCCGGCTGGCCGCAGGGGACACCCTGCTTCGCGCCACGGCCGATGCCGTGCGAACCGCGTCGCTGGCCGTGAGCAGGCCGGGCGCACAGTCGTCGTACGCCACCCGAGGCCAGGCGCTCGCCGTACCGCTGCCTGAACCTGTCCGGCTCAGGGCGCCCGATCCTCTATGGTCCAAGGAACCATGACCGACCTTGCGAAGCTCCAGCACTTTCACGTGCGTCAACAGATCACCCTCCTCGCGAACCGCTATGAGATCCGGGATGCCGCTGCGGACGGCGGTGAAGGCGCCATCGTCGCTGTGGCCCAGCAGAAGCGGTTCGCGTTCAAGGAGCAGGTCACGTTCTTCGCGGCCGACGACCGGCGGGTGCCGGTGTTCGGTTTCAAGGCCCGGCAACGCATCGACCTGGGCGCCACGTACGACGTCACGGACGCGAGCGGCGCGCCGATCGGGTGGTTTCGCAAGCGAGTAGGAGCTTCGTTCCTGCGTTCGACCTGGGACCTCGGCACCGCGGACGGCACCCAGGTGACCGGCCGCGAACGCAACGCGAACGTCGCGCTGGCGCGCCGGCTGTGGGAGTTCCTGCCCGTCGTGGGCGATCTGCCGTCGCCGTTCCTGTTCCACTTCGACTTCACCGACGAGAGCGGGCAGGTGCTGATGTCGTCGGTGCGCAGACGAACGCTTCGCGACCGCTACGACGTCACGGTGCCGGGTGGGCGGATCGACGGCCGGGTCGCGGCCGCTATGGCAGTTGCTCTGGACGCCCTGCAGTCGCGCTGAGGTCGGCGAGCCGGTGCTCGAGCACCCGGGCCACCCCGTCGTCCAGGCAGGAGGAGGCGATCGCATCGGCGACCGCTAATGCCTGTGGGTGACCTCCCGCCATCGCGTAGCCGCAGCCGGCCCAGGCCAGCATCTCGACGTCGTTGGGCATGTCGCCGAACGCGATCACGTCTGCGCGGTCAACGCCCCTCGCGCTCGCCAGCTCGGCCAGCGCCATGGCCTTGCTCACGCCGAGTGCCGACACCTCGACCAGGCAGTCCCGCGCGTTCGAGTGCGTCGGGCTGGCGACGCCCGCGAGCGCCTCACGGAACGCCGCAAGCATGACGTCCCCACTGCTGCCTTCGTTGCGGCACAACAGTTTGACCACGTTGTCGCCGGTCACGAGCGAACTGAGCGAGGCGCGTCCCGGGGCCACTCCGGAGTCGTAGCGCGCGACGTACCCTGCCTCGCGGCCAAAGCCGGTCAGCGTCTCGACCGCAAAGGCGGTGCCCGGGCAGACCCGCGCAACCCGGTCGGCGACGTCCAGCACCACTGCGGCTTGCATCGCTCGCGAGCTGATCACCCGCTCGGCCGCCAGGTCGTAGACGATGGCACCGTTCGCGCAGATCGCGGTCCCGGTGTGCCCGGTCTGTTCGACGATCTCCGGGAGCCAGCGCGGCGGACGGCCGGTGACGTAGACGATGTCGATGCCGGCGTCCTGGCAGGCGGCGAACGCGGCCAGGGTGCGCGCCGAGATCGTCCCATCGGGGCGCACGATGGTGCCGTCCAGGTCTGTTGCCACCAACCGCATGAGCCCATCCTGCCCGCTTGCCCGGCGGCCGTCGTACCGGCAGCCAGCGGTGCGTGCGGCCGCGCCTGTTCGACGTCAGCGACCGTGGGCCTTTGGGTCAGCTGGTGCCAAGGCGCTCTCCTGCGGGCACCGAGCAAGACGCCATCCGGATACGCCCTGCCCTGCCTCGGCAGCCATGGGTGCAGGCATGGGTGCAGCCAGGATGAGGTGATCGCGTCACTTCGCCTGCACCCATGGCTGCACCCAAGCAGCCGGACGGCGTGATCGCCGGCCACGGGGGTCGATGCACCGGGATTACATGATCACCGGGGAGTGGGGGTGGAGGCGGTGGTGGGGCAGCTCAGGGCGCGCAGGACGTCGGCCAGCCCGTCCTCGTCGACGTGGCCGCACACCTGGTCGGCGGCAGCCTGGACCTCAGGTGGGGCCTGCCCCATCGCGACCGAGCGCCCGGCCCAGGCGAACATCTCCAGGTCGTTGCGCCCGTCCCCGACCGCCAGCGCGTCGGCGGCGCTCACCCCGAGCCGGTCGGCCGCGATGGCCAGGCCGTGCGCCTTGCTGACGCCGTCGGGGGCGATGTCCAACCAGGCGGTCCAGCCCACCGCATAGCTGCCGCCGTGCAGCCCGAGCCGGTCGACCAGGGCCAGAAAGTCTTCGGGGGTGTGCTCGGGGCTGCGGACGACGACGCGGGTGGCCCTGGTCGCGAGCAGCTGCTCGAAGGGGACGATCTGCAGGCGCCCGATCAGCTCGCCGTCGGGGAACGGGCCGGTGAGCCGAAACCCCATGCCGAGGTCCTCGACCGCATAGACCGCCATCGGCAGGTGCTCGCGCAGCAGCCGCAGGGCGGGAGCAGGGTCGAAGGTGACGACGTCGACCAGCTCGTAACCGTCGGGCAGGGCCGGGTCGAGCCGCACGGTGACCGCCCCGTTGCTGGTGACCGCGTACCCGCTGAGCAGGCCGAGCTGGTCGAGCACCGGCAACGTGGCCACCAGCGAGCGCCCGGTCGCCACGACCACGTGGCGCCCGGCGTCCACGAGCGTGCGGACGCCGGCCCGCACCGGCTCGCTCAGCCGCCCGTCCCGGTCCAGGAGCGTGCCATCGACGTCCAGGGCAACCAGCGCCGCCGGACCAAAGGGCATGCTCAGCGCACCGGCTCGAGGACGTCCAGGCCGACGTACGGGCGTAGCGCCGCAGGCACGGTCACCGAGCCGTCGGGCTGCTGGTGGTTCTCCAGGATCGCGACGAGCCAGCGGGTCGTGGCGGCGGTGCCGTTGAGCGTGGCCACGTGCCGCGTCTGCTCGCCGCGTTCGGGATCGCGCTCGCGGACCTGCAGTCGGCGGGCCTGGTAGGTCGTGCAGTTCGACGTCGAGGTGAGCTCGCGGTAGCGACCCTGGGTCGGCACCCAGGCCTCGCAGTCGTACTTGCGGGCCGCGGAGCCACCGAGGTCACCGGCCGCGGTGTCGATCACCCGGTAGGGCACCTCGATGGCGTCCAGCAGCTCCCGCTGCAGGTCGAGCAGCCGCTGGTGCTCGGCGGCGGCGTCCTGCGGGGAGGTGAAGAAGAACATCTCGATCTTCTGGAACTGGTGCACCCGGATGATGCCGCGGGTGTCCTTGCCGTGCGAGCCCGCCTCGCGTCGGTAGCAGGTCGACCAGCCGGCGTAGCGCAACGGCCCGGCGGACAGGTCGAGGATCTCGTCGGCGTGGTAGCCGGCGAGCGCGACCTCGCTGGTGCCGGTGAGGTACAGGTCGTCGGCCTGCAGGTGGTAGACCTCGCTGGCGTGCGCGTCCAGGTATCCGGCACCGGCCATCACGTGCGGGCGCACGAGCGTGGGGGTGACCATCGGGGTGAAGCCGCGCTCGATCAGCCGGGCCATCGCCAGGTTCAGCAGGCCCAGCTCGAGGCGGGCACCGGGGCCGGTCAGGAAGTAGAAGCGTGAACCGCTCACCTTGGCGCCGCGTTCGGTGTCGACCGCGCCGAGCCGCTCGCCGAGCTCGAGATGGTCGCGTGGTGTGAATCCCTGCGCGGCGAAGTCGCGGGGGGCGCCGACCGTGTCGAGCACGACGTAGTCGTCCTCGCCGCCGGCGGGCACGCCCGGTTCGATGATGTTGCCCAGCCCACGCAGCAGGGCGTCCAGCTGCGCACCCGCGGCGTCGGCGTCCGCCTGTAAGGACTTCACCCGTTCGCTGAGGTCCTTGGCGCGGACGACGAGCTCGGCCTTGGCGGGCCCGCTGGCCCGTGCCACGGCCTTACCGGACGCCCGCTGCTCGGCGCGGGCCTGCTCGAAGGCGGCCAGAGCACTGCGGCGCAGCTCGTCGGCGGCCAGCACCTGGTCGACCAGGGACTCGTCCTCGCCACGGGCCCGCTGGCTGGCACGCACGATGTCGGGGTCGGCGCGCAGCACACGCAGGTCGATCACCCCTGCAGGGTATCCGGGTCGCCGGGGGCCTCGCGTTCGGCGCTTCGCGCGCCCCAGGCGGCGCACCGGCCCGGACCGGGTTAGGTTGGCGCTCTCGATCTCGTGCCCCGGCGCCGTTGCGGCCCCCGAACCGAAGGGCGCCACGTGCACGACCCGTCCCGTCCCCGCCGAGCCGGCGTGATCGTCAACCCCACCAAGTTCGACGACGTCGCCGCGGTCCGCAGGCAGGTGACCAAGGGCTGCCTGGACGCCGGGTGGGCCGAGCCGCTGTGGCTGGAGACCACCGCGCAGGACACCGGTGCGGGCCAGGCCCGCCAGGCTCTGGACGCGAAGGTGGACCTGGTCTGCGCACTGGGCGGCGACGGAACGGTGCGCGCGGTCGCCCAGGCGATGGTCCACACCGGGACGCCGGTCGGCCTGCTGCCCGGCGGCACCGGCAACCTGCTGGCCCGCAACCTCGGCCTGCCGGTCACCAACCTCGAACGTGCCCTGCGGATCGCACTCACCGGCGCCGACCACGCCGTGGACGTGGGTCAGGTGCGCTTCGAGGCGTCCGGGGCCGAGCCCGACGCCCCCGAGCAGGTCTTCCTGGTGATGGCCGGGCTCGGCTTCGACGCCGCCATGATGGCCGGCGCACCGGAGCGGCTGAAGGCCAAGGTGGGCTGGCTCGCCTACGCCGTCAGCGGCTTGAAGAACCTGACCGACCCCCGGGTCCGGGTTCGCATCGGCGCGGACGACGCGCCGTCGTACACGCGGCGGGTGCAGACCGTCCTGGTCGGCAACTGCGGCAAGCTCACCGGCGGGATCGTGCTGCTACCGAAGGCCAGGGTGGACGACGGGTGGCTGGATGCGGTGGTCATGTCCCCCAAAGGGGTGGTGACCTGGGCGGCGGTCGCGATCCGGCTGCTGACCCGGCGCGGGCACCCGCGGGTCGAGCGGCTGCGGTGCCGGCGGATCCGGGTCGCGGCCGAGCGCGCGCAGGAGGGACAGCTGGACGGCGACACGGTGGGCCAGGTGCGGGGGATGCGCGTCCGGGTCGACGCAGGGGCGCTGCTCGTGCGGTTGCCGGCGGTGCCGCGTGGGTGAGCAACCGCGGACCCACGCAGGTCCGACCCCCGCGCAGGAGGCCGTGCGCGCCGTCCGGCCGCGCCTGCTCGCCGGCCTGCTCGCGATGCTCGCCAGCGCCGTGCCGGTCACCGTTCTGGCCCTGCTCGTGCGCCGCACGGCCGACCCGGTGCCGCGCTTCGACCAGTGGGTCGACGTGCAGCTCACCCGCTTCACCCTGGCCCACGAGTCGGTACGCCGGGCCGGCGAGCTGGGCGCGTACGCGCTGCACCCGTGGGTCTTTCGCGCGCTCGTCCTGGTGGCGATCGTGGTCTTGTTCCGCCGCCGGGCGCGCGCGGCGGCGCTGTGGGCGGGCGCCACGGTCGTGGCCGGCGGGCTGCTCGGCGTCGGGCTCAAGCTGGCCGTGCACCGGGCCCGCCCGGTGCTGGACGACCCCGTCGCGACCGCCTCGGGCTACAGCTTTCCTTCCGGGCACGCCCTGAACTCGGCCCTGTGCGTGAGCGTGCTGCTGGTGCTGCTCTGGCGCCCGCTGGGCCGGCGCGGCTACCGGGCGCTGGCAGCGGTGCTCGCCGTCCTGCTCGTTCTGGCCACCGCCATGGACCGGCTGCTGCTCGGGGTGCACTACCCGAGCGACGTCGTCGCCGGCGACCTGGTGGGTGTCCTCGCGGTGGTCTCGTCGTGGGTCGCGTTCGGCCCGGTGCTGCGCGAACGGGCTCGGCGCGAGGCCGACCGTGCGGCATCCGCCGGCGCCGTCACGGGCTCGCCATGACCGCCCTGGTGAGCCCGGGCGCGGCCGGTCATGGACGTCGTCCGGTCGATGACGGGGTCGCGCCAACGGTGCCCGAGCTGGGCTCGATCTTCGCCCGGCGGGTGCTGCCGTACGTCGTGGTGTGGTTCGTCGTGCTGGCCGGCGCCGGCTGGTCGCTGGGCCACCCGCTGAAGTCCGCGCTCGCCCCCGAGGACGGCGTGAGCCGGTGGTTCGCCGCGCACCGCTCGCCGGGCTGGAACACGGTGACCGACGTGCTGTCGCACGTGGCCAACACCGGGTCGATCATCGTCAGCACGGCCGCGGCGTGCCTGGTCTACTGGCTGGTCACGCGCCGGTTGCGTGACGTGCTGCCGCTGGCGATCGGGGTGTTCACCCAGGCCGGCGTGTTCCTGCTCACCACGCTGGTGATCGACCGGCCACGCCCGCAGGTGCCCAAGCTCGACCAGTCGCCGCCGACGTCCAGCTTTCCCTCCGGGCACACCGGCGCCTCGGCGGCCCTGTACTTCGGGCTGGTGCTGCTGTGCGTGCGCCGGTTCCCCTCGTTGCGGGCTCGGGTGCTGAGTGCGGTCGGCTTCGGGCTGATCCCGTTCGCGGTCGGCACCGCCCGGCTCTACCGGGGGATGCATCACCCCAGCGATGTGCTCTTCGGGCTGCTGAACGGCCTGGTCTGCGCGGTCGTGGCCTACCTCGCCCTGCGCCCGGCGCCGAGCTCAGTCACCAAGGCCGCGAGCTGACCCGGCTTCGCCGGTGCGCCCGGCGCGCAGGTCGTCCAGCCAGGCCCGTGCCCGAGCGAAGGCGGCGTCGCTGGTCGTCGGCCCGACCCGCACCGGCACCGCGTCGGCTCGGGGGTAGGAGCCCAGGAAGCGCACCTGGCTGCAGGTTCGGTGCAGCCCCATGAGCGCCTCGGCCACCCGCGCCTCACCCACGTGCCCTTCGCAGTCGATCGAGAAGCAGTAGCGGCCCAGGGCGTCCCCCGTCGGGCGCGACTCGATCCGGGTCAGGTTGATGCCGCGGGTGGCGAACTGTTCCAGCAGCTCGAGCAGGCCCCCGGGGTGGTCGTCGTTCTGGAACACCACGACGCTCGTCTTGTCCGCCCCGGACGGCGCGCCCACCGGCCCGGGCCGGCTGACCAGCACGAACCGCGTGACCGCCGCGGCGTTGTCGCCGACGTCGTCGGCGAGCACCTCGAGCCCGAAACGCAGCGCGGCCAGCGGCGAGCACAGCGCCGCGTCATAGGCCGGCACGTCGGGGGCCGGTGCCTGCGGCCCGGCGTGCATCGACAGGCCCTGGGCGGGTGCCGCGGTCGACAGCGCCGGGACGTGCGTCGCGTCCGGCAGGTGCTCGGCGACCCAGCCCCGGCACTGCGCCCACCCGTGCGGGTGCGAGGACACCCGCCGGACGTCTGCCAGCGCAGTACCGGGCCGCACAGCCAGCACGAAGGTGATCGGGACGAGCATCTCGCGCACCACGGTCAGCGAGCTGCCGCTGCCGAGGGAGTCCAGCGTCTGTGGCACCCCGCCCTCGACCGAGTTCTCGATCGGCACGACCGCGCGCTCGACGTCCCCGCAGCGCAGGCTCGCCAGGACGGCGTCCACGCTCGCCAGGGCGACCAGCTCGTCGCCTGGGCCGCTGGCCTGCAGAGCGGCCGCCTCGGTGAACGTGCCCTGTGGGCCGAGGTAGGCGTAGCGCATCAGCGGGGGGGCCCGGGGAGGCGGTGTGCGGTGGCGGCTACAGGGTGAGCGTACGCGGGGCGCGTGTGCGTACGCCGGGCGCCGTACGCTCACCAGGTGCCCTCGCAGCCTCAGCCGTCCGCCCCCGACCAGGGGTTCGTGGACCTGGGCTGGACTCGGCTGGACACCGACCGGGCCCGACGTACCGGCGATGCCGAGGTCGTGTACGGCGCCGGCAAGACCCCCGATCAGGTCGTGGGCGCCTTGCGCGAGCTGCACGCCCGCCACCCGCTGCAGGCGGTCCTGGCCACCCGGTTGGACGACGCGGCGCGCTGCGCCGTCCGTTCGGCGTTGCCGGACGCCGACGTCGACGACGTCGCCCGCACCGCCGTGCTCGGCCCGCTGCCCGTGCCACACGGGCTGGTGCTGGTGATCTCGGCGGGCACCTCGGACGCACCGGTGGCCGCCGAGGCACTGGTCACCGCCCGGGTGCACGCAGCGGGGGCCGAACGGGTCGACGACGTCGGCGTCGCCGGGATCCACCGGCTGCTGGCGGTGCGCGAGCGGTTCGAGCAGGCCGACGCACTGGTCGTCGTCGCGGGCATGGAGGGCGCCCTGCCGAGCGTGGTCGGCGGCCTCACCGGGGTGCCGCTGGTCGCGGTGCCCACCAGCACCGGCTACGGCACCGGCGTCGGCGGGTACGCCGCGCTGCTGGCGATGCTCAACTCGTGCGCACCGGGCGTGGTGGTCGTCAACGTCGACAACGGGTACGGCGCGGGGGTGCATGCTGCGCGGATCGCCCGGCGCGCGGCGGTGCGCACGTGAACGCGGCGCGCGGCGGTGCGCACG
>DAIETC010000083.1 GCA_027345905.1 Kineosporiaceae bacterium
GGGGCGAGTCCCGCGGCGGCCAGCGCCCGGTCCCCTGGGCGCTCGGCGCGCCGGCGACCGTGGGCGCGGCCTTCCTGCTGGTCCCCCTGGTGGCGCTGCTGGCCCGCGCGCCGTGGCTCGGGTTGCCCCGGCTGCTGGCGGACAGCCAGGTTCTGCAGGCGCTGCGACTGTCGCTGGTGACCGCGAGCGCGGCGACGGTGATCTCGCTGGTGCTCGGGGTCCCGCTGGCGTTCGTCCTGGCGCGCGCGCGCTGGCCGGGGCTGAGCCTGCTGCGCGCCCTGGTCACCTTGCCGCTGGTGCTGCCACCGGTGGTGGGGGGTGTGGCGTTGCTGTTGGCCTTGGGCCGCACCGGCATCATCGGTCGGCAGCTGCAGGCGCTGACCGGGTTCACGTTGCCGTTCACCTCGGCCGGCGTGGTGGTCGCCGAGACGTTCGTGGCGATGCCCTTCCTTGTGGTGAGCGTCGAGGGGGCGTTCCGCGCCGCCGACCGCCAGCTGGACGAGGCGGCCGCGAGCCTTGGCGCGAACCGGCTGACCATCTTTCGCCGGGTCACCCTGCCGCTCATCGGCCCCTCGCTGGCGGCCGGAACGGTGCTGTGCTGGGCCAGGGCGCTGGGGGAGTTCGGGGCCACCATCACCTTCGCCGGCAGCTTCCCGGGCCGCACCCAGACGATGCCCCTGGCCGTCTACCTTGCCCTGGAGACCGACCCGCAGGCGGCCATTGCGCTCTCGCTGGTGCTGCTGGTGGTCTCGGTGGTCGTCCTGGTCGCACTGCGCGACCGGTGGGTGCGCGCGGGCAGCGCCCTGTGAACGCCCTGCTGGTCGACGGTGAGGTGCAGCGGGGCAGCTTCACCCTTGCCGTGGCCCTGCAGGTCGCGCCGGGCGAGAAGCTGGCCGTGCTCGGCCCCAACGGGGCCGGCAAGACCACCTTGTTGCGCACCCTTGCGGGGCTGACCGCTTTGAGCCGCGGGCGCATCGTCCTCGGTGGGCGGGTCCTGGACGACGGCGCCGAGGTCTTCGCCGATCCGCAGTCCCGCCGGGTGGGCCTGGTCTTCCAGAACTACCGGCTGTTCCCGCACCTGGACGTGCGCGACAACGTCGCCTTCGCGGCCCGGGCCGCGGGCGCGAGTAGGCGCCAGTCCCGGCTGCTGGCCCAGCCCTGGCTGGAGCGCCTGGATCTTGCCAGCCTGGCCGATCGTCGTCCGGGCGAGCTGTCCGGCGGTCAGGCGCAGCGGGTGGCGCTGGCCCGGGCGCTGGCCCGCGAGCCGGACCTGCTGCTGCTGGACGAGCCGCTGGCCGCCCTGGATGCGCGCACCCGCATGCAGGTGCGCGCCTCCTTGCGCCGCCATCTGGTCGACTTCGCCGGCCCGGTGCTGATCGTCACGCACGACCCCGTCGAGGCGATGGTGATGGCCGACCGGCTCGTCGTGATCGAGGCGGGCCGGGTGGTGCAGGCAGGCACACCGGCGCAGGTCGCGCGGCAGCCGGTGACCGACTACGTGGCCCGGCTGGTCGGGCTGAACCTGTTCGTCGGGCGCGCCGACGCCGCCGGCGCCCGGGTGGTGCTTGCCGATGGCGGCGCGTTCGCCGTGCCCTCGTCCGCGCTGCCGGGCGAGCGCGGGGACCCGGGCGAGCGCGGGGACGCGGGCAAGCGCGGGGACCCGGGCGGCCGCGGCGAGCTGATGGTGGCGGTGCGGCCCTCCTCGGTCAGCCTGCACACCGTCGAGCCGGTCGGCAGCAGCGCCCGCAACATCTGGCCCGGGGTCGTCGACGGGCTCGAGCCGTTCGGTGACCGGGTGCGGGTGCACGTCGAGGGGCACCCGAGCACGCTGGTCGACGTCACGGCGGGGGCGGTCGCTGACCTGCGCCTGCGGCCGGGCACCCCGGTCTGGATGGCGGTCAAGGCGACCGACCTGGAGGTCTATCCTCGGCCCTGACCGGCTCGGCGCCGCGCCATGGCAACGGCGCCCGCCGCGGCCAGAGCCCCGAGTGCCAGCAGCCCGAGCGCCAGCGGCGCCAGCAGGCGCTCGGACCTGGCGGGGGTGCCAGTGGCACCAGCACCGGGCGTGGCCGTGGCACCCGAAGCGGTGGCAGCCGGAGCCTGGGTCGTCAGCGGGGTGGCGCTGGCTCCCGCGGACGCGGCCGTGACGGTGAAGCCGAAGCTGCCCGACACCGGGTGCCCATCGGCCGACACCGCGCGCCAGGTGACCCGGTAGGCGCCCGCGGGCAGACCTGGTTGCAGGGGCGCGCGCAGGGTCGAGCCTTGGATGGTGGGTGCCCCCGAAACCACCTGGCCGCTGGGTCCGACGACCTCGATCCGGTTGCCCAGCGCCAGCACCGGCTCGGCGAAGGTGAGCACCACCTGGCGGGGGGCCGCCAGGTGCGAACCGTCGCGCGGGAAGGTCGAGTCCAGCTCGTCGTGCGCGCTGGCCGGGGCCGGCAGTGCGAGAGCGGCCAGCAGGAGCGCGGTGATGCCCAGGCCGGCCCGGACGAGCCGAGAACGCGTCATGGCCCCACGTTACGTCGCGGATCTTCGCGCACCGGAGCCGACCATAGGGCCAGGCGGCCGCCTCGGCTAAGAGCCCGCAACCGCGACTCGGTCTGGCGACGTGCCGCGGACGTGGTGACGATGAGCAGCTGGTCGCCTCGGTGCAGCACGGTGGTCGGGCCGGGGACGAAGCCGCCGCCGCCGCGCACCACCAGCGTGACGTTGGCGCCGGCCGGCAGGCGCAGCTCGAACAGCTCGAGGCCGTGCATCCGCGAGTCCGGGCCGATCCGCACCTGCATGACGTCCGCGTCCAACACCGCCAAGGGGGTGGCCTCGACGTCCAGGTCGCGTGCGTCCACGACCCCGGCCACGCCGAGCCGGCGCGCCACCCAGGGCAGGGTGGGGCCTTGCACCAGGGTGAAGATCACGACGAGCACGAACACCAGGTCGAACAGCGACCCGGCGCCGGGCACGCCCATGGTGACCGGGACGGTGGCCAGCACGACGGGCACCGCACCGCGCAGGCCGGCCCAGGCGACGAACGCCTGGTGGCGCCACGGCGTCCGAAAGGGGCTAAGTGACGCGGCCACGGACAGCGGTCGGGCCAGCAGCAGCAGCGCCAGCCCCACGGCGAGCGCCGGCAGCACCTGGGCGCCCAGGTCGGCCGGCGAGGCGAGCAGCCCCAGCAGCACGAACAGCCCGATCTGCGCCAGCCACCCCAGGGCCTCGGCGAAACCGCGAACCGCCGCCCCGTGCGGCAGGTGCGCGTTGCCGAGCACCAGCCCCGCGGCGTACACGGCGAGGAAGCCCGAGCCGTGCAGGGTCGCCGCACTGGCATAGGCGCTGACGCACAGCGCAATTACCGCGAGCGCGAACAGGGCGGACGACGGCAGCTGCAGCCGGCGCAGCGCCAGGGCGCCGAGCCACCCGACGGCTACCCCGACGGCCGCCCCAAGTGCCAGCTCGAGGACCGCCAACCCAGCCAGGGCCCACCAGGGCGCGGCCGCGCGGTGCCCACTGGCCTGCCCGGCCAGCGCCACCACCAGCAGGAC
>DAIETC010000084.1 GCA_027345905.1 Kineosporiaceae bacterium
ACCTGCAGCCCCTGCCGCCCGCGCCGCGGGGCGAAGGCCTCGACGAGCACCCCGACGATGGCCGCGGCGAACACGACGAGGACCGGCGCCAGCAGGTGGTAGGAGATCGAGGGTGCGCCAAGGGCTGCCACGCTCACTTCACCTGCCCTTCAGCGGCGGGCGTGCCGGCCCGCGGGGGCGGGTCGCTCATGCCGATCTGCGTCATCGTGTGTCGCACGGCCGGGTTGATCACGTCCAGCACCGGGCCGGGGAAGACGCCGAGCCCCACGATCAAGGCGAACACCGGGCCGAGCACCCAGGCCTCGCGCGCGCTCAGGTCCCGCACGCGAGCCAGCTCCTGCGGGCGCGGACCGGTCATCATCCGCTGGTACATGAGCAGGATGTACAGGGCCGCCAGGACGATCCCCGTGGTGCCCACCACGGCGGCCACCGGGTAGCGCTGGAAGGTGCCGACCAGCACCAGGAACTCGCTGACGAAGCTCGACAGGCCGGGAAGGGCCAGGCTGGACAGGCCGGCGAGCAGGAACAGGCCGGCGATCAGCGGGGTGACGCGCTGCCAGCCACCGAAGTCCAGGATGCGCCGCGACCCGCGGCGCCCGGCGAGCATGGCGGCGACCAGGAAAAGGGCCGCGGTCGAGAAGCCGTGGTTGACCATGTAGAGCGTCGACCCGCTCTGCCCGGTGGAGGTCATGGCGAAGATGCCGAGCACGATGAACCCGAAGTGCGAGATCGAGGTGTAGGCGATCAGCCGCATGATGTCGCTTTGGCCGATGGCCAGCAGGGCGCCGTACACGATGGAGACCAGCGCCAGGACGATCACCGCCGGGGTGGCCCATTTCGCGGCGCCCGGGAACAGCGGCAGGCACAGCCGGATCATGCCGAACGTGCCCACCTTGTCGAGGACGCCGACGAGCAGGACGGTCACCGGCGGGGGCGCCTCGGACGCGGCGTCCGGCAACCAGGTGTGCACCGGGAACAGCGGCGCCTTGATCGCGAAGGCGAAGAAGAACCCCGCGAACATGAGCTTTTCGACGGTGGGGTCCAACCGCAGGCCCACCAGGTGCGAGAGCAGGAAGCCGTCCGGGCCACCGGGCCCGGCGACGTACAGGGCGATGACGGCAACGAGCATGACCAGGCCGCCGAGCAGGGAGTAGATCAGGAACTTCACGGCGGCGTACTGGCGCTGCGGGCCGCCGAACGAGCCGATCAGGAAGTAGACCGGGACGAGCATGGCCTCGAAGAAGACGTAGAACAAGAACACGTCCGTGGCCGAGAAGACGCCGACCATCATCGTCTCGAGCACCAGGATCAGCGCGAAGTAGTTCTGCTCGCGCCGCCCGACCGCGGGGACGTCGTGCCAGGCCGCCAGGATGCACACCGGGGTCAAGATGGTTGCCAGGGCGATCAGGACCAGGGCGATGCCGTCGACGCCGAGGGCGTAGCTGACGCCGAACTGGGGGATCCAGCGGTGCTGCTCGCGCAGCTGGAACTGTTCGCCGGTGCTGGGGTCGAAGCGCACGGCCATGGCGATGGTCAGCGCCAGCGTGACCAGTGCGGCGCCAAGGGCCAGCTCGCGGGCGCGGGCCGCGAGCGAACGCGGCAGCAGGGCGATCGCGCAGGCACCGAGCAGGGGCACGGCACCAGTCACGGTGAGCCAGGGGAAGCTGCCCATCACAGGTCCGTTCCGGTTGGTCGCCTGCGGCTCATCGGGCCACCGCCAGCGCGGCGATGATGACCACGACGCCGCCGAGCATGGTGAGGGCGTACGAGCGCACGAAGCCGGTCTGCAAGCGGCGGGTGCGGGCCGACGTCCCGCCGACAAGTGCGGCCAGGCCACCGACGGCGCCGTCGACACCTACGTTGTCGACGTAGACCAGCGAGCGGGTCAGGTGCTGGCCCGGGCGCATCAGCAGCGCCTCGTTCACCTCGTCCTGGAATAGGTCGCGGCGCGCGGCGCGGGTGGCCAGCGAGCCGGCCGGTGCCTGCACGGGGACGACCTCGCGCACGTACCGGACGTACGCGACGCCGACCCCCGCTGCGACCAGCAGCAGGGTGAGCACGGTGATCGCCGCAGCGGGCAGCACGGGGGCCCGTTCCGCGTGCTCACCCACGACGGGGGCCAGCCAGGACGTGATCGCGCCGGTCGGGCCGAGCAGCAGTCCGAGGAACGCCGAGCCGAACGCCAGCACCATCATCGGCACGCTCATCAGCAAGGGCGCCTCGTGCGGGTGCACGTCCTCGTCCCAGCGGCGGGTGCCGTGGAAGGTCATGAGGAAGAGCCGGGACATGTAGAACGCGGTCAGGCCGGCCGCGAGCATCGCGGTCAGGCCGAACACCCACGGGCGCCAGCCGTCCCCCACGAACGCCGCCTCGATGATCTTGTCCTTGCTCCAGAACCCGGACAGCAGCGGGAAGCCGATGATGGCCAGCCAGCCGAGCCCGAACGTCACCCAGGTGACCTTCATGACCGCGCTGAGCCCGCCGAAGCGGCGCAGGTTCACCTCATCGCCCATCGCGTGCATCACCGAGCCGGCCCCGAGGAACATCCCCGCCTTGAAGAACCCGTGGGTGAGCAGGTGGAAGATGGCGAACACGTAGCCGACCGGCCCCAGGCCCGCGGCGAGCATCATGTAGCCGATCTGGCTCATCGTCGAGGCCGCCAGCGCCTTCTTGATGTCGTCCTTCGCGCAGCCGACGACGGCGCCGAACACCATGGTGATCGCGCCGACCACGACGACGGCCAGCCGCGCGTCGGGGGTCAGGTCGTAGATGGGGTGCGAGCGCACGACCAGGTAGACGCCCGCGGTCACCATGGTCGCGGCGTGGATCAGCGCGGACACCGGGGTGGGACCGGCCATCGCGTCACCGAGCCAGGACTGCAGGGGGAACTGGGCGGACTTGCCGGCGGCGCCGAGCAGCAGCATCAGCCCGATCGCGGTCAGGGCGCCCTGCGAGGCGCCAGAGGCCCGGCTGAAGACCGTCGTGAAGTCGACGGCGCCGAACTGGACGAACATGATCATGATGG
>DAIETC010000086.1 GCA_027345905.1 Kineosporiaceae bacterium
GCGCCGGCAGGCCGCGGCTGGCCAGCTGGCTTCGGGAGATCTCGGCCATCCCGGGCTTCCAGGTGTCCAGGTCGAAGGTGTCCGCGGTCAGGATGCGCAGCGGCGCCAGGGGCAGCTGGCTGGTGCGGTAGCGCAGGACGACGAGGTCGCGGCGGGGTAGCAGGTTGTCGCGCAGGGTCAGGACCGGGTTGATGACGGTCAGTCCCGTGAGCGGGTCCGGGCCGGCACCGCCGCGGGCGCCGCTGGTGGCCAGCCAGCCCTGGCTCAGACTGGGCAGCAGCGCGGGAACCGCGATGGCGCAGGCCACCGCCGTCATCCCGAGACGTCGCCCGGTGGCGGCCAAGGCGCCCGTGTCGCCCGCGACCGAGCGCCGGATGCCCTTCGTGCTTTGTCCCCTCAGGGGCAGCAGCCGGCCCCAGCCGAGCACCCGGGTGCTCGCGTCATGGCCGAGCAGCACCAGCCAGCCGCTGGCGGCGAGCGCGAAGTAGGTCCAGGACAGGCCGGTCGGCAGCACGGCGGCGGGCACGGCGTACAGGGCGAGCAGGGGTATGCCGGCCGCGGCCGGCGCGCGCAAGGTCACGGCAAGCAGGTCGACGAGCATGGCGACGAGCAGAACCCCGCCGGCGACGATCAGCGAGATTCCCGCGCCCATCGGCACGGGCGCCGGGTAGCGCCGGATCGTGTCGGCCCCGGCGGCGAGCACCCGGGCGAGCGCGCGCACGGCGTCCGGCCCGGCAAACAGCCCCCAGAGTGCCTCGGTCCCGGCGAACACGGCGGTCAGCCCGACCACGCCGAGCAGCACCTGGGCGGGCGCGACGAGCAGGTCGGGGACGTGCAGGTGACGAAGAGCGCCCCCCACGCCCAACACGATGGCGATCACCAGCAGGCTCGGGCCCCACCAGCTGCTCGCGTCGATGAGCGGCGAGAGCGACCACAGGGTCGCGATGGTGGCCGCCGCGGCGAGCAACGGCCGGATCTGCTCGCGGCTCATGCCTGCACTCGCATGGCACGTGGGCGAAGGGACCCGACCCGACTCCAGGTGGCAGCCAGCGGCTCGCCCGGATCGGCGAGCACGACGTCCCACCCGGTGGCGCGCAGGAAGTCCAGGACGCGCGGCTCGGCTGGCCGCTGGCCGCTGGGCGCCGGCGCGCACAGCGCGACGCACGAGGTCCGCGGCCCGCGCAACCGGGCCAGGACCGCCACGTCGGCGGCGGTGACCTGGCCCAGCGCGGCCACGACGAGGCCGCCGCTGTTGGCCAGCGCGTCGTCCACGGCGCGGACGAGCTCGATCTCACCGCCGGCGTCGATCGTGGCCAGCTGGTCGAGCACCACGAACGCCGACTCGTGGGCCCCGGCACCCGTGCCGCCGCCCGAGGCCCACGTGCGAGCGCCGCCTCGGGCGTTGTCGTCGCGGGCATCGTCCTCGAAGGCCAGGCGCACGGCGTACCCGCGCTCGCTCAGGTGCATCGCCACGCTGGCAAGGGCCGTCACGGCCCACTCCAGGCTGGAGCGTCCCCCGTCGTCGTGGTGGGCCCGCCGGCGCCGGTCGAGCACCAGCGTGGCCCGGCTCTGCGCGGGTTGTTCTTCGCGGCGCACCATGAGCTGGCCACGGTGCGCGGTCGAGCGCCAGTGCACCCGGCGAAGGTCGTCCCCTTGCCGGTACTCACGGGTGGTGGCGTCGTCGGCACCGCTGATGGCCAGCGTGCGCGGCCGGGTGCCACTGTTCCCGCGCCAGTCGCCCTCCAGCGCGACCGGCGCAAGCGGCATGACGGCGGGCGTGACCACCAGATCGTCGCGCAGGTTGAACGAGCGTCGGTGCTCGCCGAAGTCGAAGGGATCGGACAGGCTCAGGGACAGCGGACCGATCGAGTACCTGCCCCGGACGTCGGATCGCACCGGATAGCTGATCGTGCGGCGCTCGCCCGGCTCCAGGCCGGGCAGCACGAAGCGCGGGCGTGAGCCCAGGACGTACGGCACCTGCTCCTGGGCCAGCACCAGGCCACAGCGTGACCCGGAGACGTTGGTGACCACAAGGTCGACCTGGGCCGGCTCGCCCACAGCAACTCGGCGGGGACTGACCTGGCGCGAGCAGGTCAACCGGTACCGCCCGCGGCCCAGGACGAGGCTGGTCAGCACGGGGAGCACCGTCAGCAGCAGGCCGACCCGCAGCAGGTCGCGGTGCCCGATGGCCAGGGCCGACAGCGACGCGGTGAGCCCCGCCGCCAGGACGGCTCGCCCCCGAGGTGTCAGGCGGTGCAGGGGCTCGCTCAGGGCGCGCGTCAGCGCGCGTCGGCGTCCGCGCAGGGTCATCGGCTGCTCCGCTAGGTCTGGGTCTGCTTCATCTGGCGCCGGAGGCCGGCACGCGGACCTGCTGCACCAGCGCGGCCACCACGTCCGCACCGCTGCGATGTGCGAGCAGGGCCGAAGAGGTGAGCAGCAGGCGGTGCGCCAGGACCGGCTCGGCCAGGACCTGCACGTCGTCGGGCAGCACGTGGCTGCGACCTTCGAGGGCGGCATGCGCCCGGGCGGCGCGTAGCAGGTGCAGACCGGCCCGGGGGGACGCGCCGAGCCGAAGGTCCGGCGACGAGCGGCTGGCTCCGAGCAGGTCCACGAGGTACTGCTTGACGGCCGCGCTGACCCAGACGTGGCTGGCGATGGCGACCAGACGGCGCACGTCGGCGGCGCTCGCAACCGCGGTGACGGCGTCCAGGGGCGAGCTGGACCCGTGTGTGGCCAGCATGTCGAGCTCGGCGCGCGGGGAGGGGTAGCCCATCGACACCCGGGCCATGAAGCGGTCGCGCTGCGCCTCGGGCAACGGGTAGGTGCCCTCCATCTCGATCGGGTTTTGCGTCGCGACGACCATGAACGGGGACTCCAGCAGGTAGGTGTGCCCGTCCACCGTGACCTGCCCCTCCTCCATGCACTCCAGCAGCGCCGACTGGGTTTTGGGTGAGGCGCGGTTGATCTCGTCCCCGAGCACGACGTTGGCGAAGACCGCACCAGGGCGAAACTCGAAGTCGCGTCGTTCCTGGTTGA
>DAIETC010000116.1 GCA_027345905.1 Kineosporiaceae bacterium
CCGAGCATTCGATCACCCTGCCCGATGGGCGCCGTTTCGTGCTGCGGGAGGCGGGCGACCCCGCTGGCGTGCCGGTCGTCGTCCACCACGGGACGCCGGGCAACGGGCTGCTGTTCGGCCCGTGGGCGGTCGATGCCGCGGCCCGCGGCATCCGGCTGATCGCCTACGACCGGGCCGGGTACGCCGGGTCGGACCGCAGCGCCGGCCGGGACGTCGCCGCGGTGGCCGGCGATCTGGCCTCGGCGCTTGACGTCCTGGGCGTCGGCCCGTTCCTTACCTGGGGCTCGTCCGGCGGCGGCCCGCACGCGCTGGCCTGCGCGGCCCTACTTCCCGACCGCGTGCCGGCGGCGGCGTCCGTTGCCGGGGTGGCCCCGTGGGACGCGCAGGGGCTGGACTTCCTGGAAGGGATGGGGGCCGACAACCTCGAGGAGTTTGGTCTCGCCGTCCGCGGCGACGCCGAGTTGCGCCCGTGGTTGACGGCCCACCGCTCGGGCCTGCTAGGCGCCAGCGCCGATGGCCTCGCACAGCAGCTGCGCACCCTGTTGTCCCCGGTCGACGTCGCAGCACTCGGCGACCAAACCGGCCACTTCTTGCACGCGTCCATCACCACCGGCCTGGCCCCCGGCGTCGACGGCTGGCTGGACGACGACCTGGCGTTCGTGCGGCCCTGGGGGTTCGACCTCGGCCAGATCCAGGTGCCGATCCTCGTGCTGCAAGGTGTCGAGGACCTCATGGTGCCCCCCGCCCACGGGCGCTGGCTCGGCGCCCACCTGCCGACGGCCAGCACCTGGGTCGAACCCGGCCAAGGACACCTGTCGCTGCTGCTGGACATCGGTCGGGTCCATGCCTGGCTGCTCGAGCAGTGGCGCGACTGACCCCTATGGCCTCGGCGGTCCCTCGCCAGCGCCCGTGCCCTCGCGGGCCTGACGCTGCTCCTCGCGAAAGCGCATCCGGCGCAGCCTGGCGGTGAGGTTGCGCATCAGCAGCCAGGTGGCCAGAGCCAGCAAGAACACCACGAGAAAGCCGAGCACACCGGGGGTCACCGAGTTGGGGTCGGGCGCCTGGGGCGGCAGCGACGGTGCGACCGGCGGCGACAACGAGGGGGTGGGCGAGGGTGTCGTGGCGTCGGCCAACGCACCCGACGCGACGACGTACCCGGTGAGCAGCGCCGAGACCACGGCGCTCATGACCGCAGTCCGGCGAACAGGTCGTCTTCGGGCAAGGTGACCGGCAGGTGGCTGTGGGCGAGCTCGAAGTCCTCGGTCGGCCAGATCTCTTGCTGCATCCGCATGGGCACAGCGAACCACGTGCCCAGCGGGTCGACCTGGGTGGCATGGGCCCGCAGCGCCCGGTCACGGACCTCGAAGAAGTCGCCGCACGGCACGCGCGTGCTGATTGCCCGCTCGCCGCGCTCGCTCCAACGCTCGATCCACTCCGCGTACGGCGAGTCCAGCCCGGCCGCCTGCATCGCCTCGTGGAACGCGCTGATGCGTTCGAGTGAGAGCGTCTGGTTGTAGTACAGCTTGCGCGGCTGCCACGGGGCCCCCGCCTGCGGGTAGCGGGCCGGGTCGCCCGCGGCGTGGTAGGCCGCCACGCTCACCCGGTGGCACATGATGTGGTCCGGGTGCGGATACCCGCCGTTCTCGTCGTAGGTGGTCATCACGTGCGGCCGGAACTGCCGGATCAGGCGCACCAGAGGCTCGGTGGCCGTCTCCAGCGGCTCGAGCGCGAAGCAGCCCTCGGGCAGCGGCGGAACCGGGTCGCCCTCGGGCAGACCCGAGTCGACGAACCCGAGCCAGACGTGCTGCACCCCCAAGGCCTGGACGGCGGCGGCCATCTCGCGCCGGCGTACCTGCGGCATGTCCCGCAGGATCTGCGGATCGTCCTTCAGGGCCGGGTTCAGCACGTCGCCGCGCTCGCCGCCCGTGCAGGTGACGACCAGGACCTCGCAGCCCTCGTGGACATAGCGGGCGGACGTGGCCGCGCCCTTGCTCGACTCGTCGTCCGGGTGGGCATGCACGGCCATCAGCCGCAGCGGCGCCAGGTCACCAGAGGTTTCGGTCACGACGCAGGGCTCCTGATCTGGGTGGCTCACGGCGGTGCGCGACAATCATCCCAGCCGAAGACGCGACCAGGTCACCAGGGAGGCTCGTGAGCACGACTGGCAGCGACCTCGCGGACCGCTACGGCACGGCGCCCGGACGTCGACGGCGCCGCGCCGGGTACGCCGCGGGAGCGCTTGGTCTGGCCGCAGCCTTGGGCTGGGTGGTCTGGGCGGGACTCGGCCAGGCACGGGCCGACGTCCGCTGGAACGATGTGGGGTTCGCGATCCACGGCGACAGCAGCGTCGAGGTGACCTACGACGTGGGCAAGGACCCGGCCAAGACCGCCGTGTGCACCCTGCAGGCCCTGGACGCGAGCAAGGGCACCGTGGGCCTGGCGCAGGTCACGATCGGTCCACGGCCACAGCAGGTGACCCGCAACGTCGGGACCGTCCGGACGTCGGCCCTGGCTGTGACCGGCATCGTGCGGGACTGCCGGCTGCAGCCCTGACTGTGCACGCTGCACCCGCAGCCAGCCCGAACTTGGTACGCTGAACCTTCCCCTCGCGACGTCCGGGCCCCGAGATCGGGGCGGGCGACGCACGCGCCGAGCCACTGGCGCACCATACGTAGTCAAGGAGAGACCGTGACGGACACCACTCAGAGCGTCACCTGGCTCACCCAGGAGGCGTACGACCGCCTCAAGGCTGAGCTCGACCAGCTTGCAGGCGTGGGCCGTGCGGAGATCGCCAAGAAGATCGAGGCCGCCCGCGACGAGGGCGACCTGAAGGAGAACGGCGGCTACCACGCGGCGAAAGAGGAGCAGGGCAAGATGGAGGCCCGGATCCGCCAGCTGACCCAGCTGCTGGAGTCCGCCGAGGTGGGCGCACAGGCCACGGACGACGGGGTCGTGCAGCCCGGGATGGTCGTGACCGTCGAGCTGGCCGGTGAGCCGATGACCTTCCTGCTCGGCAGCCGCGAGGTCGCCGACGACGCGCTCGACGTCTACAGCGAGAAGTCTCCGCTCGGCGTGGCGATCATCGGGCACAAGGCCGGCGACACCACGTCGTACACCGCGCCCAGCGGCACCCAGGTCACCGTCACGGTCATCGAAGCCAAGCCCTACACCGGCTGAGCGCGGCGTCAGCGGCTGACGGCCCGACCGTACTGACGGGTCGCCAACGGCACGAAGAGCACCAGCA
>DAIETC010000129.1 GCA_027345905.1 Kineosporiaceae bacterium
CGGCGAGGAGGCCGCGTTCACCGCCCTGGGCCGACTGCACGAGCAGACCGGCGAGGGCGGGCCGGTGCAGTGGCACAAGATGGGCGAGGGCTGGTCGTGGGCCCGCAAGGCCGGCACCGAGGCCGACCATGCGGCCGATGCCCTCGAAGGGTGGCGCGAGATCCAGCGCCGGCTGGCCCAAGAGCGCCACGGCCTGTACGTCCTGGACGAGTTCACCTACCCCATGAGGTGGGGCTGGGTCGACGTCGAGGAGGTGGTCGCCACCCTGCGTGAGCGGCCCGGCCACCAGCACGTCGTGATCACCGGCCGGGACGCCGACCCGCGCCTGCTCGACGCCGCTGACCTGGTCACCGAGATGACCAAGATCAAGCACCCGATGGACGCCGGCCAGAAGGGCCAGCGGGGGATCGAATGGTGAGCATCCCCCGGCTCGTCGTTGCCGCGCCCGCGTCCGGGCACGGCAAGACCTCGGTCGCGACCGGGCTGATGGCCGCCTTTCGGCAAAGCGGCCTAGCGGTGAGCCCGCACAAGGTCGGCCCGGACTACATCGATCCCGGTTACCACGCGCTGGCCGCCGGCCGGGTCGGGCGCAACCTCGACCCGTACCTGCAGGGCGAGCAGCGCGTCGTCCCCCTGTTCCTGCACGGGGTGGCGACCCCGAGCCCCGCCGACGTCGCCATCGTCGAGGGCGTGATGGGGCTGTTCGACGGCGCGGTCGGGCAGGACGGGTTCGCCTCGACCGCGCACGTCGCGGCGCTGCTGTCGGCGCCGGTGCTGCTGGTGGTCGACGCGGCGTCCGCGGGCCGCAGCGTGGGCGCCATGGTGCACGGGTTCGCGACGTACGACCCGATGGTGCGCCTGGGGGGAGTGCTGCTGAACAAGGTCGGTTCGGACCGGCACGAGCGCGAGGTGCGCGCCGCGGTCGAGGCGACCGGGGTGCCCGTCCTCGGGGTGCTGCGCCGCGAGGACGCCGTCACCGTGCCGAGCCGGCACCTGGGCCTGGTGCCCGCCGCCGAGCGCTACCAGGCGGCCACCAAGGTCGTAGACCGGCTCGCCGCCCTGGTCGCTTCCTCCGTCGACCTGCCTGCGGTGCTCCGCCTAGCCCGCAGCGCCCCCGCGCTCGAGGGGTCCGCCTGGGCGCCGCAGCACGAGGTCCGCGCACCGGTGAGCAACGGTCCGCGGCCACTGGTCGCGCTCGCCGGCGGGGCGGCGTTCACGTTCTCGTACGCCGAGACCGCCGAGCTGCTCACCGCGGTGGGTTTCGAGGTCACCGTCCTCGACCCGCTCCACGACGAGCGGCTGCCGACGAGAACTCGGGCGCTCGTCATCGGTGGGGGGTTCCCTGAAGTCCACGCAGAGTCGCTGTCGCGCAACGCTTCGCTGCGCGGTGAGGTCGCCAGGTTCGCCGAATGCGGCGGGGCCGTGGTCGCCGAGTGCGCCGGCCTGCTCTACCTCGGGCGCGACCTGGACGGCCAGCCGATGTGCGGCGTCCTGCCGGTCGCGGCGCAGATGACTCCCCGGCTGACCCTGGGCTACCGCACAGCGGTGGCGCTGACGGGCTCGCTCGTCGCCCCGGCGGGCGCCCGGGTGACCGGCCACGAGTTCCACCGCACCCTCGTGAGCTCGAGCCCCGCCGGCGACGCCCAGCCCGCCTGGGCCTGGTCGGTCGACGGCGTGCCCGCCCCCCCGGAAGGTTTCGTCCAGCGCAGCGTGCACGCGTCGTACCTGCACGTGCACTGGGCGGGCTACCCGGCGATCGCACAGCGACTGGCCGAGCAGGTTGCGCAGGTGGCGGCATGACGGCCCGGCTGGTCGGTGTCGGCGTCGGCCCCGGTGACCCCGACCTGGTCACCGTCAAGGCGGTAAAGGTGCTGCGGGGCGCCGACCTGGTGCTCGTGCCCACCCTGGACGTCGGCGCCGCGGGTCGCGCCGAGCGCACCGTGCGCGCGCACATCGACCACGAGCGCCTGCAGCGCGTGCCGTTCGCGCTCAACGAGCGGACGGACCGCGCCCGCCGGGAGGCGGCCTGGGACGCCGCCGGTGCGCTGGTCGCCGCCGCCTTCACCGCGGGCGCGACGACGGTGGCCTTCGCCACCATCGGCGACCCGAACGTCTACTCCAGCTTCTCCTACCTTGCGGCGACCGTGCGCGGGCTGGTGCCGGGCGTCGAGGTGTCGACCGTGCCGGGCATCACCGCGATGCAACAGCTGGCCGCCGCGACCGGCGTCCCGCTCGTCGAGGGCGAGGAGACCCTGACGCTCTATCCCCTCACCGCTGGTCTGCAGGGGTATCGAGAAGCGTTGCGCCGCAGCGACTGCGTCGTCGCGTACAAGGGCGGCCGGCACTTGCCAGGTGTGGTCGAGGTGCTGCGCGAGCGGGGCCGCCTGGATGCGGCGGTGGTGGGTACCGATCTCGGCCTGCCGGGTCAGAGCGTCGTGAAGGCATCGGACGTCGACGCTGACCTGCCCTACCTGTCCACCGTTTTGGTACCGCCCGCGTCGCGCACCCGAGGGGGCCGGCTGTGAGCCGACAGGCGGGTCTCGGCTCGCGCGCGAAGGTGTGGTTCGTGGGCGCCGGGCCGGGCGCCGCCGACCTGCTGACCCTGCGCGCCGTGCGGGTGATCGAGGCGGCCGACGTCGTGATCTGGGCCGCGAGCCTGGTGCACGAGGACGTGCTGCAGCACGCGCGTGCCGGTGCGCTCGTCGTGGACTCGGCGGAGCTGGCGCTGGAGGGCGTGCGCCCGCTGTACGAGCGGGCCGTGCGCGAGGGCCTGGTCGTGGCGCGGATCCACTCGGGCGACCCGGCGCTGTGGGGGGCGGTGCAGGAGCAGCGCGAGCTGTGCGACGAGCTGGGGCTGGACTACGAGACGGTGCCGGGGGTGTCGGCCTTCAGTGCCGTCGCCGCCTTGGTCGAGCGTGAGCTCACGGTGCCGGAGGTGGCCCAGTCCGTCGTCCTCACCCGGCTCGAGGGCGGCAAGACCCCGATGCCTCCCCGCGAGAGTGTCCGGGAGTTCGCCCGGCACGGCACGACGATGGCCCTGTTCCTGTCCGCCGCGCGCTCGGGACAGCTGGCCGACGAGCTGCTGGCCGGGGGCTACCCGGCCGATACCCCGTGTGTGGTGGCCTTCGCCGCCACCTGGCCCGACGAGCTGGTCGTGCACTGCTCGCTGGCCGAGCTGGAGGCGGCCTGCAAGCAGCACAAGCTCTGGAAGCACACGCTGGTGCTGGTCGGGCCGGCCCTGCACGGTGCTGGCACTCGCTCGCACCTGTACCACCCGGGGCACTTCCACGGGTACCGCCGCTGCGAGCCGGCCGCCCGGCGCACGCTCAAGGCGGCCCGGTGACGGCGGCGGGCGCGGCTCCCGTGGTGGTGATCGGGTGCGACGGGCGAGGGTTGCCGCCGCACCTGGCCAGCGCGCTGCGCTCGGCCACGCTCGTGGCCGGCGCGCCCCGCCACCTGGCAGCGGTCGGGGACGTGGGCGCGGCCCGACTGCTCCCCGTGGGTGCAGGAGCATCCAGCTGGCCGGACGCCGTCGCCCAAATGCGATCGGCAGCGGCGGCCGGCGAGTCGTGTGTGGTGCTGGCCAGCGGCGACCCCGGCTTCTTCGGGGTCGTGCGCAGCCTGCGCGAGACCGGTGTGCAGGTCCGCTCGTGGCCAGGAGCCTCGTCGGTGGCGCAGGCGTTCGGCCGGATCGGGCGCTCCTGGGAGGACGCGACGGTCGTCTCGGCGCACGGGCGCCCAGCAGCGGCAGCGCTCGCGGCTGCCCGAGTGCTCGCGAAGGTCGCCGTGCTGACCGGGCCGCAGGCGCCGGCCGAGCTGTTCGTCGACGTCCTGCGTCGGGCCGGGCGCGAGGTCTGGGTTGTCGAGCGGCTGGGTGAGAGCGACGAGCGCGTCCGCGGGGGGAGCGACTGCGTGCCGCCGTACGCCGAGCCGAACGTGGTGCTGGGCCTGACTCCTGGCGATGACGACCTGGGCTGGCGCAGCGGCGCCGACCCGGTGCCGGACGGGTGGGCGCTGCCCGAGGACGCCTTCGAGCACCGGGACTCGATGGTGACCAAGGCGGAGGTGCGGGCACTGGCCCTGGCCCGCCTCGCCCCGCGCATCGGCCAGACCATCTGGGACGTCGGCGCGGGCAGCGGCTCGGTCGCCATCGAGTGCGCTCGCTTCGGTGCCGACGTGGTGGCAGTCGAGCGGGACGGCGAGCAGTGCGATCGGTTGCGCCGCAACGTGTCTCGACATGGGGTGCAGGTCGAGGTCGTCACCGGCGCCGCTCCCGACGCGCTGGCCGGGCTGCGCTCCCCGCACGCCGTCTACGTCGGCGGCGGTGGTCTTGGGGTCGTCGAGCACGTCGCGGGACTGGCGAGCACCCGCCGTGCCGTGATCGCTCTCGCCGCGCCTGAGCGGGTCGCGCCGAGCATGCAGCTGTTGCAGCGCAACGGGTTCGAGGTCGAGGGCGTGCAGCTGAACGCGGCACGGCTTCGCGCCCTCCCCGATGGCTCGCACCGGCTTGCCGCGACCAACCCGGTCACGCTGGTGTCAGGGGTCCGCTCGTGATCGGCCTGGTAGCGGTGACCGCCGGGGGGCGCGCCGCTGCCGACCAGATTGCCGGCGCGCTGCGCCGGCAGGGCGAGCGGGTCGCCACCTACGACGGGCCGGCCGCCGAGGCGGTGCCGCGCGCGTTTGGCGAGTGCCGCGCGGTGGTGTGCTTCCTGGCCGTCGGCGCCGCGGTGCGGCTGGT
>DAIETC010000142.1 GCA_027345905.1 Kineosporiaceae bacterium
AGCCGACCGACTGGTCGTCCGGGACGAAGGTCCAGGCCGCGGCCGCCCGGTCGCGGGCGTCGAGCTCGGCCACCAACTCAGCCAGGCGATCGTCGTACCAGGAGAAGACGCCATCGTCGTCCGGCGCCCACGGCCACTCGCCCTCTTCTGGGCGCCGTGCGAGGCGCAGCACCGCCACCTTGTGCGCATAGACCTCGCCCACGTGGTCGACGAGGTCGCGGGCAACCCACCCCGGGCAGGTCGGGACCGGCGCTTGCGGTGATACGAACGCCGCAGCGCGTAACCGGGCGGCATCGGCGAGCAGCGCAGCTCGGTAGTCCCGGACGGCAAGTCGCATACCCCTCACCCTGCTGGGGATCGCCACGAACCGCAACCGTCCGGCCTACGCTGGGCGGATGAGGCTGGACCAGTGAGCGGCGAGCGGGACGACGATCGCCCACCAGCCGTGCGGCAACCCCTTGAGCCGCTGGCCGTCGACACCAAGCCGATCGTGCTGGTCGGACTGGCGGTGTGGGCGGTCGCGTTGCTGGCCACGCTGCTCGTCCCCGCCTGGCACACCGGCGAGCGCGCCTGGTGGCCGTGGGCGTGCGTCACCGGGCTCGTGCTGGGCGGACTTGGCCTGGCGTATCTGCGCCGCGGCCGCGGCAACGCGCCCCCCGGTAAGCCGTAAGCCCGCTCATAGGCACCCTTGGAGCATCAGCCAGCGGCGTCCTCGACGACCAGCCGGACGACGTCACCGGGCTCGGCGAGCAGAGCCGCCAGCAGGTGGCGGGCGGGCCACTCGCCCGCCGCCCAGGCCAGCGCCCGCGCCAGCCCGTCGCTGGTCGCGGCGTGCACCGCTTGGCCGTCCACCCACCAGTCCACCTCGACGCCGTCGACCAGAAGCTGGTCGTGCTCGAACCAGGTCTGGGCCGCGTCGCGCAGGACCACCGCAGCTACGTCCGGGACCCGCGCCCGCTCGCCTGAGCTGGCGACCACCCCCGGCGCGAGGTCGGTTGCCAGGGGCAGGTCGAGCAGGTCGGCGACGGCCTCGGCATGCTCGGCCGCCACGACGACGAGGCCGCCGAGGTCGGTGCGCTGCAACCAACGGGGGTCGTCGGCGACCAGGGCGCCCTGCGCTGCCACCACCTGAGTCCCGGACCCGTCCAGCACCCGGACCAGCTCGGGCGCTTCGACGTCCAACAGGGAAGCGACCGGCCCCAGGTAGGCCCAGGCGCGCAAGTACGTGGGAACGTCGACGACCAGCTCAGGTAACCCAAGGCGTTGCAGGACAACGGCTGCCAGGTCGACGTCGCTGGCCTGACCGTCGGGGCCGTCCGTCAGAGCGGTGACCAGGCCCAGAGCGCGCCGAGACGGGGCATCGAGCTCGGCGACCCAGGCGGGCGCCGGGTCGAGCAGGCCGGCCAGCCAGGGCGGCGCGTCCGGGTCGAGCAGGCCGGCGGTGCCCAAGTGGCGCCGCAGCCACCACGCCGTGTACGACGGCACGAGCCGACTGCCCTGCGGGCCGCTGACCCGCACCGGATCGACGAGCGCACGCCGCAGGGATGGCGTGGATGCTATGTGCTGCAAGGCTTCTGGCCACAGGTTGGGCGCAACGAGATCGAGGTCGCGCACGGCGGAGAACTCCGCAAGCGATCCCGAACCAAGTTGCTCGCACCACAGGTCGATGTCGCTCAGGTCGGCCACAGACTCGGGCAGGTCGTCCACGTCGACGTCCGGCACCTGCACGTGGGCCAGGTCGTCCAGCACCCCCACCGCTGTGAGCACCTCGCGCGGCCACGCCCTGGCCAGGTCCGCGTCGAGCACGCCCACGTCGTCCGGGTCGAGCAACCGCGCTGCGACGGAGTCGGGGCGGGCAAGGGCGCCGGCGGGCCGCAGCTCGCCGCTGCTGTCGGGCAACAGCAGGTCGGACAGCCACGCCAGCCGGCCGTCGGCCCAGTCCCCGGCAACCGGCGGCCGGTCCTGCAGGGCGGCGCGAACCAACGCGAGCACGCCGTCCCGCATCCGACCCGTCGACACCTCGTCGTCAGCGCCGTCGTCAGCCCCGTCGTCAGCGCCGTCGTCAGCCCCAGCCCGCACCGCGGCCTGGACGGCGGGCTGCTCGAGCACGGCGCGGGCGCTGGCCGGGATCGCCCCGAGCCGGGCGAGCAACGGGTGGGCCGCCTGCGGGTGCACGACTCGCAGGCCGTACGGCGCCAGCGCGGTCAGCGCCGACGCGTCCACCTCGTCACTGAGCAACAGGGCGCCACGAGCGCCACGAACTACCCGCCCGTCGGCGAGGGGGACGGGCAGCAGGGCGAGCATCTCGCGCGTGTTCGGGTCGTCGGCCAGCGCGGCCAGGCCGGCGTACCTGGGCGCCCAGCTGCTCGGCTCGCCCTGGCACGGCAGGGACTCGACCACGTCCGACAGGGCAACCTGCTGCACGCCCAAGGCGTTCAGGGCCGCGTGCGCGGAACGGGGCGCCGCCACCAGTCCGGCGACCGTTGCTGCGAGCCCGGCCAGGACGCCGCGGTCCTCGCCACCGACGTCCAGCCGCGCGGCGTCGCAGCCGCGCAGCAGGTGACCAGGGTCCTGCACCGCGCGAAGCAGCGGGACACGGGCCAGTCGCTCGAGGATCTCCTCGCGCAGCGCCGCGTCCAGCGCCCCGACAGCCAGCCCGCTCGGCACCAGCGTCGTGATGTCGACGCCGGTCTCAGCCAGCTGCGCGAGGAGCGCGGCGTACGCTTCGGCGCACTCGCGAAGCAGCCGGGACGTGAGCGGCCCGGGGGCGACATGGCGCCTGGTCGGGTCGAGCGGGAAGCTGGCCAGCAGCAGTCCTGGTATCGACAGCGGCTCGTCGGTCGGGGTGGGCGCGTGCACCAGGCCGGGAGTCCCGAAGTCCCCGCGGGGCAACGCCCACAGCACGTGCCAGCCGCTTTGGCGGCGTTCCTCGCTGGGCCGGTCGGCGAACAGGGCAGTTCGATCAGCTTCGGTCCAGCGCCCGCTGCGGCGAACCACGTGCCAGAGCGCCGCGGCGTCGCGCAACGTGCGTGTCCGCCCGTCCACGTCCACCTCGACGCGCTCGAGCCAGGGCAGCGCGAGGAGCAGCGCGTCGTCCAGGCCGCCAAGCTGCTCGCGGACCAGGTCCGCGGCCGCCTCGTCCCGCAACGGCAGTACGACCGCCGTGTCGAACCCCTCGGGGGCGGTGCCCTCGGCGGGGAACGGCAGACGCAGCACCGGCAGGTGCCCGTCTCGGCGTTGCACCTCCTGCGCCAGGGCGGGCGCCGCAGCCGCCGCCAGCGCCACCAGGGCGGCGGTGTCGCCACGCGAGAAGCGCACGCCGCCGGTCCGGGAGAGCACTGCCGGCTCGTCGGTGACGGCGAGCACGGCGGCGAAACCCACCCCGAACCGTCCGACGCTGTCGCCCTCGTCTGGTTTGGCCGACGCGCGCAACGTCGCCAGGGACTCGACCCCGCGCGCCGACAGCGGCTCCCCGGTGTTGGCGGCCACGAGGACCGGTGGGCCACCCGCTTGCTCGCGCAAGGTGAACGACAGCACGCCCGCCGCCCCGGAACGTGCCGCGGCGTCGGCGGCGTTCTGGGCGAGCTCGACGATGACCCGTTCGCGGTAGCCGCCGGTGACGAGGTCTTCCTCGGCGTTGGCGTCTTCGCGCAGGCGCACCGCAGCCGCGGCCCACGCCGCCAGCACCCGCTCGCGGACGCCGGCGGTGCCGAACGGGTCGGTCACGGGTCGAGCGTGCGCTCGACCTCGACGTACCCGAGCTCGTCCAGGATCGGCGACTCCGTCTGCTCGGCGCGCGCCTCGACGTCCGCCTCGCTGTGGGCACCGCAACCGTGGTCGAGGCTGACCACCTGCCCGTCCGACGGCGACCACTCGTTGGCGCAGACCCCGAACACCGCGCGCAGGGCACCGGCCATCGGCAGGTAGAAGCCGCAGCTGCTGCACCTCGCCGGTGCCTGCTCGGCGAACGGGTCGCTCGGGCCGTGTGCGCCCGAGTACCAGCGCTGGGCCGCCTCGTCACGCCCGGCCATCGACAGCACCCTGGGCCGGCCCAGGCCCAGCTCCCACAGGGCCAGCGCGTCGACGTCCTGCTCGCCCGTGGCCGCAAAGCCCCACTCGAGCCGGACGTCGTCCTCGACCTTGGGCAGCACCATGCCCGCTGCCAGGTCGCCGGGCGCGATCCGCTGCGACCAGGGAACCCACTGTGGCGACAGCAACGCGTCGGACCCAGGCAGCAGATGCACCTCGCTCACGCTGACCGCACGCGAGCGCGGCGCCCGAGCCAGCGTTACAGCCCAGCGCCATCCGCGGTACCCCGGCGAGAGGCACCCGAACCAGTGTGTGACCACGCGGTCGCCTTCGGACTGCACGTCCAGGTGGTCACCGACGCCGCCGGTCCCGGCGATCTCGAGCGCCGCGGCGCGGGCCGCGTCGACAGCCTCGGCAAGGGTCTGGTCCGGCACCGGCGTACGCACACGGGCGGATCCGGCGGGCGAGCGAACACGCTCGCTCGTGGCGGACGGGGCCTGCAGGTCAGACGGCACCAGGTGATTGTCGCGCAGCGCGGCCGGTTAGGCGAACACGGCACCCACGCAACCCACCCGCGGCGCAGGATCGGCCTGCTTTCCTACCTG
>DAIETC010000152.1 GCA_027345905.1 Kineosporiaceae bacterium
CACGTCGGCGATCAGGTGCGGCGGGTTGTGCAGGTAGGTGATCGAGGGCGAGCGACCGACCGTGCCCGACACCATCTCGAGGGCGTCGGCCAGCGAGGACGCCGCCCGAAACCCCAACCGCTCCACGGTCTTGCGGTCGGCGCCGACCCACACGACGTCACTCACGTGGTCCATGGCGTGCGCCGCCCAGTACCACATGTAGAACGGGTGCACCCCGTGGTAGGCGTGCGAGGTTCGGTACAGGTGGACGTACCAGGGGTCGGTGGCGTACTGCTGCTCGAACTTCGCTTCGATGACCGCGGGGTCGGTGGACGCCCCGAGCACCTCCTCGAAGAAGTCCACATAGCTGGGGTGGTGCAGCTGGTTGAAGTCCGGCTCGACCGGGTGGTACAGGATGACGGCCCCGCCCTTGCGGACGACCGGTTGGCCCCGGTAGCTGTTGAAGTAGTAGCCCAGGCCCATGCAGGTCGCCAGGATCGGGTTCATCGTCGAGTTGACGTTGTACGGGCCCACGTACGGGACGCCGAGCACGAGCACGTCGCTTTGCCCCTGCACCTCGACCAGCTGCTGCTGGTGGACCTTGGCGACGGTGAGCTCGTGCACCGCCTCGGTCTCGCCGGCGTGGATCCCGGTCAGCCCGTACGGCGCGCGCAACCCTTGGAACACCTTGTGCCGCAGACCTTTGGGGGCCACGGCTAGGCCCCGGCGGGCGGCGAGCATCGACGCCTGGTCGCGCACCCCCCACTCCCACTCGCGCTTCATCAAGAACCCGTACGGCTCGGGGAAGACGTCGTTGTTGAGCGTCGTCTCGATCGTGAAGATCTTCAGGTGCTCGGCGAGCAGCCGGCCCATCCGCCAGGCCGAGTGGTGCAACGCGGACTTGGTGTGGTCCATGAACGAGCGCGAGTGCACCATCGTGTGGCTGTTGTGGTGGTGGCGCAGGCTCTTGTACCCGGCCAGGCCGATCGGCACCGACTTGTGGCCGCCGTCCATCGCGACCAGGTTCACGTTCACGTACACGAGCAGGTCGCTTTGCGCCGCCCGCTTGTTGATCTCGACGACCTCGCCGCGGTCGGTCTCGCCGATCAGCAGCATCCCAGCGGGGTCTTCGGCGTCGTGGTTGTACAGCGCGCCCTGGGGGAAGAACGAGCGGAACACGCGTTCGCCGACGATGTCCTTCAGCTCGGCCGCGGTCAGCCGGCGGTGCAGTGCGTTGGCGCTGATCAGCTCGACGTCGTCGACGCCGGCCTCGGCGGCCATGGTCAGCACCTGCTCGATGATCCGCTGGCGGATGTCCGGCTTGACCATCGGCGGCAGGGGCAGCGAGATGTCGTCGAAGGCGATGGTCAGCCGCATCCCCGCGTGCAGCAGCGCGGGCAGCGGTTCGCTGTCGGTGGGCGACAGCAGCGCCGCGCGAATGGCGCCGTCGACGTCTCGGATGCCCGGCAGCGACTCCGGCGGGTAGACGACCCGGGTGCCCCTGGGGAAGGTCTCGAGCCGAAAGCCCTCACCCTCATGGACGACGAGCGGGGGCGTGCGGTCGTCGACCTCCAGCACGAATCCGGGCCGGCTCACGAGCAGCTCCTGGGGTGGGTGGGGACCCTCGGGTGGGAGAGGACCAAGGACATCATGCGCGGCTTCGGACGTCGAAGCAGACCTTGACTGTGCCGAGCCGGCCCGCGGAGTGGGCGTGGTCGAGGGCCTCGCGCCAGCGGTGCAACGGGTAGCGGCCACCGACGACCCCATCCAGGGGCGCCTGCGCGGCAAGCCGCAGGGCAACCTCGAAGGCGTCGCCTGTGGAGGCGTAGGTGCCGGCGACCTCCAGCTCGCGAAACCAGGCCGGCGACAGGTCGGCCGCGGCCGGCATCCCGGACAGGACGACCCGCCCGCCGGCGCGGGTGGAGCGCAGCACCATGTCCAGCGAACCGGTCGAGCCGACGGCGTCGATCGCCACGTCGACCCCGCCGAGCAGCAGCTCGCTGGCGCCGCCGGCCAGACGCCGCGCCGGGCCCGGCAGGCCCTCGGGCGCCACGCGCAGCGCA
>DAIETC010000161.1 GCA_027345905.1 Kineosporiaceae bacterium
AGCCAGGCCCGCCTTGTCGCGTTCGCCCTGACCGAGCCAGCAGATCCGCGCCGGCAGTCCCTGGAAGGCGACCTTGTCCTGTGCCGCGCGGATCCAGCGCTGCAGGTTCTCGTTCTCGGGGAAGAGCTCGAGCACCTTCGCGTCGGTGGCTGCGATGTCGGCCGGGTCGCCGGACAGCGCCACCCAGCGGAACGGTCCCTTCCCCTGGCAGAACAGCGGCCTGATGTACGCCGGGACGAAACCGGGGAAGGAGAACGCCCGCGCGAACCCACCGAGCCGGGCCTCGTCGCGGATCGAGTTGCCGTAGTCGAAGACCTCGGCGCCGGCGTCCTGGAAGCCGACCATCGCCTCGACGTGGCGGGCCATCGACGCCCGGGCGCGATCGGTGAACTCCTCGGGCTTGCGCTCGGCGAGGTCGTGCCAGTCCGCGAGGTCCACGCCCAGCGGCAGATAGGACAGCGGGTCGTGGGCGCTGGTCTGGTCGGTGACGATGTCGACGACCTCGACGCCGCGACGCAGCAGCTCGGGCAGCACGTCGGCCGCGTTGCCCACCACCCCGACCGAGAGCGCCTGCCGGGAGCCGCGGGCGGTCTCGCACCGGGCGACGGCGCCGTCCAGGTCGTCGGCGACCTCGTCGAGGTAGCGGTCGTGCACACGGCGCTGCAAACGTGCAGGATCGACGTCCACGACCAGGCACACGCCGCCGTTCATCGTGACGGCGAGCGGCTGGGCGCCCCCCATGCCTCCGCATCCCGCGGTCACCGTGAGCGTTCCCGCCAGCGTGGCACCTTGCGGGCTCATCCCCATGGCCACCGCGAGCTTGACCGCCACCGCGGCGAACGTCTCGAAGGTGCCCTGCAGGATGCCCTGGGTGCCGATGTAGACCCACGAGCCGGCCGTCATCTGCCCGTACATCGTCAGGCCCAGACGTTCCAGAGCGCGAAAGTGCGGCCAGGTGGCCCAGTCGCCGACCAGGTTGGCGTTGGCGATCAGCACCCGCGGCGCCCACTCGTGCGTGCGCAGCACCCCGACCGGTCGGCCCGACTGCACGAGCAGCGTCTCGTCCTCACCCAGGGTAGTCAAAGTGCGCACGATCGCGTCGTAGCTGCGCCAGTCGCGGACGGCCCGGCCGGTGCCGCCGTAGACGACCAGGTCATCGGGTCGTTCGGCGACCTGCGGGTCGAGGTTGTTCGCGAGCATGCGCAGCGGGGCCTCCGTCTGCCAGCTGCGGGCGGTCAGGGTCGAGCCCCGCGCCGCGCGCACCGGTCGTGCACCGTGCATCTGTGCCTCCACTCAAACGTCAGGACAACGCGCCGGTCACCGTCTCGGCGCTAGCCCGGACGCCGCCGGTGCGCACCGCCTGGACGCTGACCTCGATCTCCGGCGCAAGCTGCCGGTCCGGCCCGGGCCCGGCGATCCCACTGTTGCGCAGCGCCTGCACGACCGCCCGGGTCGCCGCAGCCGGCTCCAGCGGCGCCCTCAGGTCGAGAGCACGCGCGGCCGTGAGTACCTCGATCGCCAGGACCCGGGTCAGCCCGTCCAGGGCGCGGCGCAGCTTGCGCGCGGCATGCCAGCCCATCGACACGTGGTCCTCCTGCATCGCGCTGCTCGGGATCGAGTCGACGCTGGCCGGTGCGGCGAGACGTTTCAGGTCGCTGACGATCGCCGCCGCCGTGTACTGCGCGATCATGTGGCCGCTGTCGACGCCGGGCTCCGCGGCAAGAAAGGGGGGCAGACCGCTGTTGCGGTTCGCATCCAGCAGCCGGTCGATGCGCCGTTCGCTCATCGACGCCACGTCCGCCACAGCGATCGCCAGGAAGTCGAGCACGTAGCCCAGCGGTGCGCCGTGGAAGTTGCCGTTGCTCTCCACCCGTCCGTCGAGCGTCACAACCGGGTTGTCGATGGTGGCGCAGAGCTCTCGGGCGGCCACCACAGTCGCATGCTCGAGGGTGTCGCGGGCCGCACCGTGCACCTGGGGCGCGCAGCGCAGCGAGTAGGCGTCCTGCACTCTCGTGCACCCCTCGCCGCGATGGCTGGCCATGATCTTGCTGCCAGCCAGCAGGGCGCGCAGGTTCGTGGCGCTCGCGACCTGCCCGGGGTGCGGACGCAGCTGCTGAAGATCGGCGGCGAACACAGCGTCGGTGCCAAGGAGCGCCTCGACGCTCATTGCCGCCGCAATGTCGGCGACGACCAGCAGCTCGCCCAGGTCGTGGCTCGCGAGCACGAGCATGCCCAGCATGCCGTCGGTGCCGTTGATCAGTGCCAGACCCTCCTTCTCGGCGAGGACGACGGGCTCGATCCCCTGCTCGCGCATCGCATCCAGCGCCAGCTTCAGCTCCCCGCCGCCGGTCCGCACCTCCCCCTCGCCCATCAGCGCGAGCGCGCAGTGCGCAAGTGGGGCCAGGTCACCGGAGCACCCGAGCGAGCCGTACTCGTGTACCACCGGGGTGATTCCCGCTTGGAGCAGCGCGGCGTACGTCGTCGCCACCAGTGGCCGCACACCGGTCCGGCCGCTCGCCAGGGTTGACAGGCGCAGGAACATCAGCGCACGCACCACCTCGCGCTCGACCTCGGCCCCCGACCCGGCCGCATGCGAGCGAACCAGGCTGCGCTGCAGCTGCGCGCGCCGTTCCACGGGGATGTGCCGGGTGGCCAGTGCCCCGAAGCCGGTCGACACCCCGTAGTGCGCAACGTCGTCCCGCGCGAGCGCCTCGACCACCGTTCGGCTGCGCTGCATCTGCGCCAGTGCCTCGGCCGCGATCTGCACCCCGGCGCCGTTGCGCGCTACCGCTACGACGTCAACGGCCCGCACCGGCCCAACTCCGACGCTGACCCGGTGCTGGCCCTTGGCCCTGGCAGCGCCGCGCATGGGGTCCAGCCAACACCGCCGGCCCCGGTCGGCGGCAGCGGTGCGGATCACCTAGTGTCTGTGATCCCAGACATCTACGGGAGGGTTCAGATGTGGTCAGGGCGTGACGCGGGCGCCCAGCACCGCGTCGGCCACCGCGCGGTCGCCCTCAAGGCGCCCACCTGCAGCCAAGACCTCGTCGAGGCTGCGGCGCTTCCACAGCACCAGCAGCAGCGACTCGGCGTCCGCCGCCAGGACGGCACCCGGGTCGGTTCCGAGCGCCCACTCCTCGCCCGGGGCGCGAAGCAACAACCCGCTCACCAACGGTTCCTGGCGTCCCAGCGACACCTGCCTGGGGTACATCACCTCGACAACCTCGCCCAGGCCGTCGCGGGCCAGGTCATCAGCCAGGCGCGCCGGCACGCCGAGCGCGTTCTGCAGGTCCCAGCGGTGGACCGCCGTCTCCTGCGCCTGTCGGCGTACCCAGAAGCCGACCCGGTGTGGCGGCCAGAACGTCCAGCAGGGCTGCTCGGGGTCGCGGTCGTCAAGCTCGGCCACCAGCCCGGCGGCCCCCTGCTCGAACCAGCCGCGCAGCTCGCCGGGCTCGGGACGAGGTGGGTAGGCGGGCTCGGCCGTCGAGGTGAGCGCCCCGGTGGCCCAGCGGTGGGTTCGGCCGAGGTGGGTCGCGAGCTCGGCGACATCCCAGCCCGGGCAGGTGGGCACCGGCGCCGACGGGTCCTGGCCGAGCAGCTGCTCGAAGGTGGCGATGTCGGCCCGCAGCTGCGCCAGGAGGGCCGAGCGGGACAGCCGGCTCACCGGCGTACCCGATGAACCGGCAGGCACCCGCCGCGCAGCACGCGCTGCAGGTGCTCACCCACCTGGCCCGGCATGCGGGCCCCCTGCCGGCCGCACGCATCGCCGTCGACCTGGGACTGCCCCGCTCCAGCGTGTATCACCTGCTGAAGGTACTGCAGGACAATGGTTTCGTCGTGCACCTGCCGGAGGAGCGGCGCTACGGCCTGGGGGTGGCCGCCTTCGAGGTGGGCTCGGCGTACACCCACCAGGCGCCGCTGGCCCGGCTCGCGCGCCCGTTGCTCGCCCGGCTGGTCGACGAGGTCGGGCACAGTGCGCACCTGGCCGTCCTGCATGGGCGCGAGGTGCTGTACGTCGTGGAGGAGCGCGCGCCGGGCCGTCCACCGCTGGTCACCGACGTGGGCGTGCGCTTGCCGGCGCAGCTGACGGCGAGCGGACGCGCGGTGCTGGCGGCTCTCGCGCCTGCACAGGTGCGGGCGCTGTTCCCCGACCGCGACGCGTTCGTCACGCGGCACGGGACCGGCCCGGCCGCACTGCCGCAGCTGCGCCGGCTGCTGCGGGACATCCGAGCCGCGGGCCACGCCTTCGAGGACGGTGAGGTCACTCCGGGGTTCGCGTCGGTCGCTTCGCCGGTGTTCGACAGCGCGGCGCACCCGTGCGCGGGACTGGCCGTCACCTTCCCCGCCGCAGCGGTCGATGCCGACGCCCACGCACGACTGTGCGCCCGGGTGGCCCGGGCAGCAGCCGAGCTGACCCATCGGGTGGGCGGTCGGCCGCAGACCTGACCTGCCTCACTAGGCTGCAGTCCCCCAGCCGTCGAGGAGCCCTCGCCCATGCAGGTCGCTGCGATCGTCATCGCCCTGGCCACCACCGCGGTCGGCGTGGCCCTGTTCGGCCGCGCTGTGGCCGGGTTCGTCTCCGCCTTCGCGGCCGGCCAGCCGGACCACCGGCGTACCAACGCCCCGGCGGCCCGGACGCGCACGCTCCTACGCGAGTTCCTCGGTCACAGCCGCATGGCTCGCCTGCCGCTGGTCGCCGTCGCGCACTGGTTCGTGATGGTGTCCTTCGGAGTGCTGTTCTTCTCGCTGCTCACCGCCTACGGCCAGCTCTTCGACCCGCACTTCGCCTTGCCGCTGGTCGGACGCTTCGCGCCCTTCGAGTGGCTGACCGAGTCGATCGCATGGCTGTCACTACTGGGAATCCTCGCGCTGATCGCCGTCCGGCAGCGCAGCCGCCCGCGCGCCGGCACAGACTCGCCGCGGCGCTCGCGGTTCTACGGTTCGACCTGGTGGCAGGCGTACTACGTCGAGGCCACCATCCTGGGCGTCGTGCTGTGCGTGCTGGCGCTGCGGGGCCTGGAGTACGCCCTGACTCGTGCCAGTGGTGCGGCCGGCGCCACGGTGGTGCACCACCCCCTCACGTGGTTCATCGGTGCGGCGCTGCGCGGCGTCTCGGTCGGCGCCCTTGAGTCAGCGGTGATCGCCGTGGCGCTGGCAAAGATCTTGATCTCGATGGCCTGGTTCGTGACGGTTTCCGTGCAGCCCACGATGGGCGTTGCCTGGCACCGGTTCTTGGCCTTCCCGAACATCTGGCTCAAGCGGCATGCCGACGGACGGACCGCCCTGGGCGAGCTTCAGCCCATCACAGTGCGTGGCGAGCCGCTCGACTTCGAGAACCTCGACGACCTGGACGAGAACGTCCCGCTCGGTGTCGGCAAGGTCGAGGACCTCACCTGGAAGGGCCTGCTGGACCTCAGCACGTGCACCGAGTGCGGCCGCTGCCAGAGCCAGTGCCCCGCATGGAACACCGAGAAGCCGCTGTCTCCCAAGCTGCTCGTGATGGCGTTGCGCGACCAGGCGCACGCCGGGCCGGATCTGCGGGCGCCGGATCAGCCTCTGGTGGGCCCTACGGGGTACGACGTCACCGCGCCGACACAGGCCTACAACCCGGGCGGGGCCGCGGACGTCGGCGTGACCGACCCGGACGTGCTCTGGGGCTGCACCACCTGCGGCGCGTGTGTCGAGCAGTGCCCGGTGGACATCGAGCACGTCGATCACATCGTCGACCTGCGCCGTCACCAGGTGCTGGTCGAGTCGGCGTTCCCCAGCGAGCTGGCAGGCATGTTCAAGAACCTGGAGAACGCGCAGAACCCGTGGGGCCTGCCCGGGCGAACGCGCCTGAGCTGGGCCGACGGCCTGCCCTTCGAGGTCAAGCAGCTCGGCAGGGACGTCGAGTCGCTGACCGAGGTCGAGTACCTGTTCTGGGTGGGCTGTGCCGGCGCCTTCGAGGACCGCGCCAAGAAGACCACCCGCGCAGTCGCAGAGCTGTTGCACATGGCCGGCGTCGAGTTCGCTGTCCTCGGCGACGGTGAGGCGTGCACGGGCGACCCGGCGCGGCGCGCGGGCAACGAGTTCGTCTTCCAGCTGCTGGCCAAGGGAAATATCGAAACCCTTGACGAGGCGGGCGCGACGAAGGTCGTCGTCACCTGCGCGCACTGCCTCAACACCTTGGCCAAGGAGTACCCCCAGCTCGGCGGAACCTATGAGGTGGTTCACCACACCCAGCTGCTCAACCGCCTGGTCCGCGAAGGTCGGCTGGTTCCGATCGCGGCGCCGGCCGAGACCCGGTTGCCCATCACGTATCACGACCCGTGCTACCTGGGCCGGCACAACGGTGTCTACGCCCCCCCGCGCGAGCTGCTCGGCGCGCTGCCCGGCGTCGAGCTGCGCGAGATGCCCCGCAACAGCGAGCGCTCCTTCTGCTGCGGAGCCGGCGGCGCGCGGATGTGGATGGAGGAGCGGATCGGCAGTCGGATCAACGCCGACCGCACCGCCGAGGCGCCGCCACGGGAGCCCAGCAGATCGCCATCGGCTGCCCGTTCTGCCGGGTCATGCTCAGCGACGGCCTCGCCGCCCAGCAAGCGGACGGTAGCGCCGAGGCGCAGATCGAGGTGGTCGACGTCGCGCAGATGCTCTTGGCCGCGGTACGGCGTGGCACCGACGACACCACCGGGATCGAATGATCCTCACGCGGTGGGGCACCCCCACCCCTGTGCCATCGCCCTGCACCGCGCTGGCATGATCACGACAGGTGCCGGGGGCTGAGCCCAGGCAGCGTGTAGCGGTCCACCTCGAAGCCGTCGGCATCGGTCACGACGCCTTGCGTCGAATCCGCTATTGCCCGCGCGGCCGCCTGCAATCGTGGGCGGACGCGCTCTCGCGCAAGCCGGAACAGGTAAGGCGGGCGCTCGGCCTCCAACTGCACGACGTCGTCCGGCTGCCAGCCGATGTGGAACCTGATCACCTCGTCGTCTGCCGCGAGGCCGCGCTGCGTCAGCCGGCGCCGTACCCACGCGGGGACCAGGGGCTCTGGCATCACCCCCACCCGAACCTGCTCGTCCGCGAGCACCTCGTAGCCGTCCAGCACGTCAGAGCCGGCGAGCGCTTCGGCGTCCCGGATCGAACCGACCACCCTGACGGCGGCGCGCAATCGATCGTCCAGCGCGTGCGCGAGGTCGAGGGCAGCGGGATCACGTGCGGTCAGCACGGGTGCATCGAGCGGCGCCGGCCCTGCCCATGGTCGCCGTTCGGCGTCGACGCGGGCACCGGGCAGCACCGGGGCGAGCAGCCGACGCAACCGGCCCGGACCCAACCAGGTCGGGGACCAGACGGTCAGGTCGACCAACCGCGCCGCGTCGGGCTGCACGACCACCGTACGACGAGCCGCGCGAAGCGCCCCACCCAACCTGCGGGCCAAGGCCAGGGCCAGATCGACGACCTCGCCCTCCTCCCGGTACGGCAGTCCGTCAGGGAACAGACGCATCCACCAGGCCCGCTGCACCCGGTCGGCGATGTCGGCGAAGGCGGCAGGGTCTCGTTCGATGGGGGCCTCGAGGGCGTAGACCAACGACCACGGCAAGGGAACCCGCACGGCCACCGCGGTGTCGTCGTCCAGGATGAACGGTCCCGAGATCGACGAACGGCGAGCGAGCGTCGCGCGCCGGGCGGCGACCAAGCGGGCGTCGTCCACGCGGGTGCCCACGAGGGTCTGCACCGTCTCGGGCGTCACGCTGTCTGGCAGCAGCAGCAGGTGCGCATCGCGCAGCCGTTGCTGGACGGCGGGACTGAGCGCGTCCGGAAGTGGCCGCGGCACCGCAGACCTCACACCTGCGTGCGGTGAAAGCTCTGGAACGACCGGCTTGCGGTGGGCCCGCGCTGGCCCTGATAGCGCGAACCGTGGGCGCCCGTCCCGTACGGGTGCTCGGCCGGGCTGGAGAGCCGGAAGAAGCACAGCTGGCCGATCTTCATGCCCGGCCACAGCTTGATCGGCAACGTCGCCACGTTGCTCAGTTCAAGGGTGACGTGCCCGCTGAACCCGGGATCGATGAAGCCGGCGGTCGAGTGGGTGAGCAACCCGAGCCGGCCCAGGCTGGACTTGCCCTCCAGCCGCGCTGCGACATCGTCCGGGAGGCTGACCTGCTCGTACGTCGAACCCAGCACGAACTCCCCCGGGTGCAGCACGAACGCCTCGTCCGGGTCGACGTCCACCAGCCGGGTCAGCTCGGGCTGGTCGAGGGCGGGGTCGATGACGGCGTACTTGTGGTTGTCGAACAACCGAAAGAAGCGGTCCAGCCGCACGTCGATGCTCGAGGGCTGCACCATCACGGGATCGAACGGACTGAGGACGACGCGGCCGACCTCGACCTCCATGCGGATGTCACGATCGGAGAGCAGCACGCGCCGAGGGTATCGCGCACGTACCGTTGATCAATGCGCCGCGTCTTCGGCGCCGAAGGTAGCGCGTGAGCCCCATCCCCTGCCCTGTAGAAGTCCGCTCTGCGCGCGTCCCTGCTGAGGGCAGCACTTTTGCTGGCTTGAATGTCGTCGCACCGGCAAGGCATCCAGCCGGGCCGCGCTCGTCGCGGCGGCGGTGGAGCGGGAGATGCGGCGACAGGCGCGCGCAGGACGCCCAGATCTTCGACAGCACGGCGCCCCTGATCAGTCCTCGACCCCGCGGTGTGTGCTGCTCCAGTGAGCGAGGTCGTCCAGGTCATCGGGGCGCTCGGGAACCCCCTCAACGGACGGCCAGGGCGCTCGGTCAGCCCGAGCGGCGCAGTTCGCCCTGCAGGCTGGCTGCGAGCCTGACGGACGACTCGATCTCAGTGCGCCGCATCGAAACGCTCTCCACGTTCAGTCCGAACGGGACGCCGAGACGTCGGCAGAAGCCAATCAGCTCGAGAGCCGTCGCTCGCGCTTGCTCGAATGACACATCGAGAGTGTCGTCGGCGTGCTGCAGATCGTTCTGGATCCAGCGCGGCACCTCTACCCCGAGCCACCTGAGGAACTCCAGGGTCTTCATCGACCCGCACACCGAGAAGGTGAACACGATCGGTACGGGATCGCGGCCCCGGGCGGCGCACTCGTAGCGATAGTCCGAGACAAGGTTCTTTGCCGCGTTGACGTCGTAGACCACTTGGGTGATGAAGAAGGAGCATCCGGCGCCCTGCTTGGCGAGCAGTCGCAGATGCTCATCGCCATGGCGCGTATGGCGCTCCGGGATCGCGACCCCGCCGAGCAGCAGGTCGGGCTTCACCTCGGACCGCAGCGCTTGGGCGCGCGCCAACGACGTCCTGACCGGCTTGGCGCGTGAGGACGCCCCGACGAAGACCGACAGATTCCGGTCGGGCTCCTGTGCGCTGAGCCATGATCGCAGCTGCGGCTCGGCGTAGCTGCCAACCGCACGATAGACAATCGCCGGAAGGTGCCAGTCCTTGAGGTGCCGAGACAGATACTGCGCCGGGTCCATCGTCGGCAGAAACGGGAAGGGGCGCTCCTTCGGGTTTCGGTCGCTCTCGTCGTCGATGTCGTACAGCACCAAGCCGTCCAGGTCCAGCGCCTGAAGTCGCTTGACCGTCACGTCGGCGATCTCTTGACACTTCTGCGGGGAAGTCGCTCGACGTGGCGGGGTCAGCGCGAAGAGCAGGAACTCGCCCTGACGATCGACGATACGCCGCTGAAGATCCACTGCCTGACCGTAACGGACACACGACCGAGCCGTCGCCGCCGATGCGCCCGCAGCAGCCGCCCAGCGCGCGCAACGCGCGACCATGCCGCCCTGCAACGTCCGTTCCTGCCGAGACAAGGCAGGCGCCGGCAGAACGTCGCCTCGTCCCGGACCCTCTCGATGGTCCAACCCCGGTCGTGAGCTGCCGCTTCGAGGGCGTCCCGGGCAGCAGGAACGCTAGCGGCGCCGACGCGGGTGAAGAAGTCGAGGTCCTGGGTGGGTCGGGTCGTCAGGTGCTGCGCCACGAGGCCGGCACCACCAGCCAGGAGGAAACCCGCAGCTTCAGGCAGGGAGAAGAACAACTGAGCCACCTGGACCTGGAAGTCGGTCAAGGCGAGCGGCTTCTGCCCGTCGCGGAAGGAGGCCACTAGGACGCCCCGTCGAGAGCGGAGTCAACGACAGCCGACCAGGCGGCGCGAACATCCCGGGGAAGAACCAGGCTGTCCCACAGGTCGACGAGCAGGGCGCCGTCGATGTAGGTCAGAACGTCCTGGGGGGTTCCCTCGCGGAGCACGATCTCGTACACGCGTGCGCGCCGATCGCGCTCGGCGAGCCTGAACTCTCGGTTGGGTTGTGACCAGTTCAGGTGCAGGGGCAAGGTGATGGTGGCCAGGGCCTGGCGCAGCGGAAGTCGCGGCAGAATGGTCGGTACAAGAGTGGTGCGTCCGCGGGAGAGGGTGCGTTCCACGAATTCGACCTTTGGCACGGCAGTCAGTTGCTGTCCGGCCGCGGCCAGGAGCCTGGCGGCAGTCTCCAGGGTCGGCGAGGTGCGGCCGTGCTCGTATGCCGACAGCGTGGGCCGGGAGGTGCGTGCACGGGTGGCAAGCTCGATCTGGGTCAGGCGGGCATCGTGACGAGCTCGGGTCAGCAAGTCTGCGGTGTTCATGGCTCCTCCAAAGATGTATCTACTTAGATACTCTAGCTCATGCCGTCGTTCGGAGCCGAGCAGTTCGTTTCAGAATTGCTGGCGCAGCCATTCGCGCCTACTGCTCAGGGTGGCCGTCAACTGAGCAGGTCCTGGCGCGCACCGTGAACGTGGGAGTCTCGGGGGCTGGTCCTGGCCCAGCATCTCTAAGGGCGAGAGGCGACACCCAGAGTCTGGTTCCCACGAACACCGTGCGGGCTCTCGACCTGTCCCCGGGAAGAGCCGACGGCCTGGGGGCCGTGCGGAAAGTGGCTGCGCCGACCCCTCCCCCTCGTCCCCCAGCGGCTTGCAAGACGACCGACAAGCTCCGGTCGGGATCGGCGCGCCCTGTAGTCGCTGTGGCGCGGCGTAGGGGCGGGACCGGCCGGAGGCCGCATGCCCGCCCGGAAGCCGCGCTGCCGTCGGCGAAGCCGGCGGCTTTAACCCAGTACAGAAACTCCTCACCAATCGCGATTTGAGCGATTTGAACGCCGAGGCTGACCTCGCCATCGCAGCCGCCATCAACGAGATGGTGGAGGCCGCGACCAGCGCGGATGCCAAGCCTGCGGGGTCGATGACGACGAGCCCGGACGACGACGATGAGGATTGGGGCTGGAGCGCTTGCCAGGTTGGGGTAATGGCACGGTAATGGCACGGCAGCCGATTTGCGACGCCGACGGGCGCTCTCCAGACAGGAGAAGGTTCCCGGTTTGCTTGTCCTGCAACGCTTTTCGCGTGTGGAGCGGGTGACGGGAATCGAACCCGCACTGTCAGCTTGGGAAGCTGATGTTCTACCATTGAACTACACCCGCGTACGCAGGCCGTCGCCGTCCGAACGCGCCGCCAAGCATAGCCAACGGCAGCCGCGGGCCGCGAGGCGCCTTGGACCTCAACACGAAAACTCGCCGCGCGGCGATGGCGCTGCCTGAAGACCTGACCGGTGCATATTTGGCCTATGACGTCCTCCGACAGCGCCAGCCGCACCCATCCGGCGACGCGCGCGATCACGGCTCAACGCGCGGCGAGCTTGCAACTGAAGATCGCCGATCAGATCACGGCCTTCGCGGGGTCGATGCGCTTCGTCTACCTGCACGCCGGCGTCTTCATCGTGTGGATGCTCGTGTTCGAGCGCAGCCCGTGGCCCACCCTCACGCTCATCGTGTCGCTCGAGGCGATCTTTTTGTCCACGTTCGTCATGATCGGGCAGAATCGTCAGGCCGCCTTTCAACAGGCCAAAGCCGACCACGACTTCGTGGAGTCCGAGCTGGAACTGAAGACGAACACCGAACTGACTCGCCAGGTGCATGCGCTGACGACCGAGCTGCACCGGCGGATCATGACGCCGGACGCAAGCTGAGCCTGCTCTGCGCGCAGAGTCCCCAAACGGCCCACCGCAGCCGGGTCCGGTGGGCCGCTTGCGCGTTCTCGTGCATCACCCGGTGCAACCTGTGCCTTCAGTGCGTCCCCGGTCATGTCGATGACACTTTGCGATACAGGTCCGCGGTTCGAGACGGGCAGTGATGGGGGTGCCGAGGTGCAGGTGCGAACGGCGCGCAGGGAGCGCAGGGAGCGCCCGCCCTGGCGCTTCTTCCTGCGCTGGGCCGCTGCGGTAGCGGTCAGTCTCGTCCTTGCGTCCCTGGTCATGTACGCGCTGACCTCGCGCGGACTCGAACGACGGCTGCTGCAGGAGTCGCTGCACGGATACACCGCACAGGCCACTTCGCTCGAGGACGTCCTGGCCCGGGAGAGCACCGCAACCCCCAGTTCCTCCCTGCGCTCGGAGGTGAACTGGATATCGCGCGGGTACGGCACGACGTACGCGGGACTCTACGACTCCAGCGGCCGACGAATCACCGCCAGCGGCGAGCGCCATGGTGGGATCGACGTCGCCACCCTTCGCACGGTCATCGACACCGGGCGTCCGCTGCTGCCGGATGCGCAGACGACCGGCAGCACGGGCCAGCGCCGGTTCGAGTTCCTCCTGCCCGTCCGCTCTTCACGGGGTACCGCGGTGCTGGTCGTCGACTCAGACCCGGCGATCCTGACGAACCTCGTGTTCGACCTGCGGCTGCGTCAGGCTCGTAGCCTGCTGCTCGTCATCCTGATCGCCGCGCCCGTCTCCTACCTGTTGGGCGGGCGCGGGCTGCACCGTCGCCAGCGGGCCGCCGAGCGAACGGCGGACACGGACGCGCTGACCGGCATCTACGGTCGGCGGCGCTTCGAGTCCATCCTGCAGGAGGCCCTCGCCGCCCCGGCGGACGATGCCGTCGCGCTTGCCCTGATCGACATCGACAACTTCAAGCGGGTCAACGACCGGTTCGGCCACAGTCATGGCGACCAGGTGCTGATTGCCCTGGCACGCTCGTTCGACGCATTGCGCGACAGCGACTTCGCCTTTCGGATGGGTGGCGACGAGTTCGCGGTGATCCTGCCGCAGGCGGATGAGCAGCGCGCGACCCAGGTGTTGGCACGGGTGCGCGCGGCCCTGACGCATGCCATTCCCGACGTCACGATCAGCTGCGGTATCGCTTCGGTACGCGTCCGTGATCGAGTCGAGCAGCAGGAGCTGTGGGAGCGTGCCGACTCGTCCCTGTACGAAGCCAAGCGGCTGGGCAGGCATCAGACCGTCACCTTTTCGACCGTGGCGAGGGGGGTGACGCGGGCAGTCACTCGACTCGAGGAGGTGGCGCAGTCGGCGGCCGAGACGACTCGGCTGCCTCCAACCGGCACAAGCTAACCGGGCGAAGCGGTGCTCGGGGTACTAGTGTCGAGTTGGGAAAGCTGAGATGGTCGGCCGACTATCGGCCCACGGGTCGGGAGGTCCAAGATGCGCATCGTGTCAGTACTGCTCGTCGTCTGGCTGGTGATCGGCGCTCTGGCGGCTAGCCAACGGGGCTACTTCGCCAGCTCGAAGGCGAACTGCGCCAAGGTGAGCACCATCGCGGTCACGGTCATCGCCGGACCGCTCAACTATGCGGGTGTGAACCCCAAGATTCAGTGCGTGATCCCGCAACCCTCCAAGTAGCACCCCGTACCGGACGCCGATCGGCCAGATCGGTGGTCCCGGCACGCCCGCCGGGCTGAGAGGGCAGGATCGACCTGCCATGACTCTCGCCGAGCGGATTCCGCGTCCTTCCACACCTGACGCCCTCTACGACGCCTTCGTCGCCTGGGTCGGCGAGCAGGGACTGCAGCTGTATCCCGCGCAGGACGAGGCGCTGCTGCAGCTGGTCACTGACGCCAACGTCGTCCTGTCCACGCCGACCGGCTCGGGAAAGTCGCTCGTCGCGGCAGGGGCTCAGTTCGCCGCCCTCGCGCAAGGTCGGCGCAGCTTCTACACCGCACCGATCAAGGCGCTGGTCAGCGAGAAGTTCTTCGCCCTGTGCTCGACGTTCGGTGCGAACAACGTCGGGATGATGACGGGCGACGCGACGGTCAACGGGCGTGCCCCGATCATCTGCTGCACTGCCGAGATCCTCGCTAATCTCGCGCTGCGCGAAGGCGCCGACGCCGACGCCGGCCTGGTCGTGATGGACGAGTTCCACTTCTATGCCGATCCCGAACGAGGCTGGGCCTGGCAAGTTCCGCTGCTCACACTGGCGAGCGCCCAGTTCTTGCTGATGTCGGCCACCCTCGGTGACGTCAGCGGGCTGTGCGCTGACCTGACCCGACGCACCGGGCGGGAGACGGTCGTCGTGTCGAGCGCCGAACGCCCCGTCCCGCTGCACTTCTCGTACGTGACCACTCCCGTCCACGAGACGCTGGAAGAGCTGCTGAGCACCCATCGAGCACCGGTCTACGTCGTGCACTTCACGCAGGCAGCCGCGATCGAGCAGGCTCAGGCACTCATGAGCGTGAACGTGTGCACCCGCGAGGAGAAGCTGAGAATCGCCGACCTCATCGGTGGCTTTCGGTTCACGGCGGGGTTTGGGCGCACGCTGTCGCGACTGGTGCGGCACGGTATCGGGGTCCACCACGCGGGGATGCTGCCCAAGTACCGACGCCTGGTCGAGCAGCTCGCTCAGGCGGGACTGCTGAAGGTCGTGTGCGGCACCGACACCCTGGGGGTCGGCATCAACGTCCCCATTCGGACGGTGATGTTCACCGGCCTGGCCAAGTACGACGGCGTGCGCACCCGGCATCTGAAGGTCCGCGAGTTCCAGCAGATCGCCGGCCGGGCGGGACGCGCCGGGTACGACACGGCGGGCACCGTCGTCGTCCAGGCACCGGAGCATGACGTCGAGAACTCGCGTCGGGTCGCCAAGGCCGGCGACGATCCGAAGAAGCTCAAGCGCGTCGAGCGCAAGCGGCCCCCCGAGGGGTTCGTCTCCTGGGGCCAGCCCACCTTCGCGCGGCTGGTCACGGGCGGGCCGGAGGCCCTCACCAGCTCCTTCCAGATCAGCCATGCCACGATGCTCAACCTCGTGCAGCGACCGGGCGACGCGTTCGTGCACGCTCGCCAGCTGGTCTTCGAGAACCACGAGTCGCCGGCCCGTCAACGAGAGCTGGCCCGCAAGTCCATCGCCATCTACCGGGCCCTGCGCAACGCCGGAGTCGTCGAGCCGCTAGCCGAGCCCGACGGGCAGGGACGCACGCTTCGGCTCACCATCGACCTCCAACGCGACTTCGCGTTGGACCA
>DAIETC010000042.1 GCA_027345905.1 Kineosporiaceae bacterium
GGCGCCGGCGCTGGGTGCGGCGACCGCCCTGGCCGACCTGGCACCCCTTGCCGGGCCGGGCGACGCGGATTTCTGGACGGCGCCCGCGCCTGCGCCGCTGCCGGTGCACGCCCAGCTTCCGCCAGACCTCGTGCTGCGCCAGCTGCCGGACCCCGGACCGGTGCTGGGCGGGGCAAAGCTGCTGACCGAGCTGCGCCCGCTGTATGCCCGCCTGGCCGAGACGACGCAGTAGGCGCAGCGCCAGGGTCGGGACCCCAGCGCCCCCCCGCCGAGACGCCCGTTACTTGGCCCGAACCCGACCGTTGATCCACAGGATCAACTTGACTCTTCCGATGGCGACTGTTTGCCCCTAACCTGCAGAGCACTGCCTGGGCGTTGACAGGCACCAGGGCGCCGTTGGGGGGTGGGCATGGACGCGGTCGCGCAGGTCGAGCTGGAGGTGCGCGAGCTCATCCGCCGTTCCGGTGTCGACCCCGTGCGCGAGGGACGCGCCGTGCGCACCCTGGTCCAGGACGTCGTCGACGACTACGACGAGCGCTCGCTGTCCGGTGGCCTTCCGTCGCTTCCCGATCGTGACCGCACGGTGCAGAGGGTGTGGGACTCCGTCGCCGGATTCGGTGCGCTGCAACGGTATCTGGACGACCCGCGGGTCGAAGAGATCTGGATCAACGAGCCCGGCAAGGTCTTCGTAGCCCGCGACGGGCTGGCCGAGCTGACCACCACGATCCTGGACGAGGTGCAGGTGCGCGACCTCGTCGAGCGCATGCTGAAAGCGTCGGGACGTCGGGTCGACCTCAGCTCACCGTTCGTCGACGCCACCTTGCCGGACGGCTCGCGGCTGCACGTCGTCATCCCCGACGTCACCCGCGAGCACTGGGCCGTGAACGTGCGTAAGTTCGTGGTCAAGGCCACCCATCTGGAAGACCTCGTCCGCCTCGGCACGCTCACCGCCCACGCCGCCAGGTTCCTGGAGGCCAGCGTCCGGGCGGGGCTGAACGTCCTGGTCGCCGGTGGCACCCAGGCTGGCAAGACGACGATGCTCAACTGCCTGGCCGGCGCCATCGACTCGCGCGAGCGCATCATCACCTGCGAGGAGGTCTTCGAGCTGCGCATCGCCGCCCGTGACGTCGTGGCGCTGCAGTGTCGCCAGCCCAGCCTGGAAGGCACCGGCGAGATCCCGCTGCGCCGCCTGGTGAAGGAGTCGCTGCGCATGCGGCCTTCGCGCATCATCGTCGGCGAGGTGCGCCAGGAAGAAAGCCTCGACATGCTCTTGGCGCTCAACTCTGGTTTGCCCGGCATGTGCACGATCCACGCGAACAGCGCGCGTGAAGCGATCACGAAGATGTGCACGCTTCCGCTGCTGGCCGGTGAGAACGTCAGCTCGCGGTTCGTGGTGCCGACCGTGGCGGCCAGCATCGACCTGGTCGTTCACATGGGACTCGACCCTGGGGGAGCCCGGCAGGTCCGCGAGATCGTCGCCATCCCCGGCCGGGTCGAGGGTGACGTCGTCGAGGTCGCTGACATCTTCAGCTGGCGCGGCGGCAACCTGGTTCGGGCGCAAGGGTTTGCGCCGCATCCCGAGCGGTTCGAGCGCGTCGGCGTCGACGTGGCGCACCTGCTCGCCACTGCCGACTCGGACGGCGGGGGGCTGGCATGAGCGGGATCGGCCTCGGCCTGCTGCTGGGCACCGGACTGTTCTGCATCTGGTGGTCGCTGTGGCCGCGGGAGCCTCGACCGAAGAGGCCACCGTCGGCGCGCCGGCAGGCGCTGGTCGACGACCTGCAGCTGGCCGGTATGGAGGGTCTACGTCCGGGGGCACTGCTGGGCGCCAGCCTGGCCTGCGCTGCAGTCGTCTTCGTCCTCGCGCTGGGGACGACGTCGGTGGCCGCGCTGGCGCTGTGCTTTGCCGCCATGGCGGGCGGCGCGCCGATCGTGCTGGTGCGCTCGCGGGCCCGCCGTCGCCGTGCCGTGCTGCGTGAGGTGTGGCCGGACGTCGTCGACAACCTGGCGTCCGGCGTCCGGGCTGGGCTCTCGTTGCCGGAGGCGTTGTCGCAGCTGGGAGTGCGCGGCCCCCAGTCGCTGCGGCCCGCGTTCGTCGCTTTTGCGCAGGACTACCGGGCGAGCGGGCACTTCCAGAGCTGCCTGGACGCGCTCAAGGTGCGCCTGGCCGACCCGGTCGGTGACCGGATCGTCGAGTCGCTGCGCATCGCCCGTGAGGTCGGCGGTAACGACCTCGGCCGGCTCCTGCGGACGCTGTCGCTGTTCTTGCGCCAGGACGCACGGATCCGCAGCGAGTTGGAGACCCGCCAGGGATGGACGGTGAACGCCGCGCGGCTCGCCGTGGCGGCGCCCTGGATCGTGCTGTCGCTGTTGGCAACGCGCCCCGAATCGATTGCCGCGTACGACCAGCCCGCTGGAGGGGCGGTGCTGGTCGGCGGTGGCGCCTTGACGGTCGTGGCCTACCGGATGATGGTGCGGATCGCACGACTGCCCGACGAGCAGCGGGTCCTGCGGTGAACGCGTGGATGCAAGGTGGCGTCGTCGGCCTGGCGTTGGGCTGCGGTCTGGCTGTCACGCTCAGCCGGCTGCCGATGCTGCGCCGGGTCGGTTTGGACGCTCGCCTCGCCCCGTACCTTCGCGACGCCGTGCCGCCCAGCCGGATGCTCGGGCAGGGACCCACCATGCCGCTGCCGGCGCTGCGCCGGTTGCTTGCCCCGGTGGTCCGTGACGCGGCGATGCGCGCGGACCAAGTGCTCGGCGGCACGGCGTCGGTGCACCGGCGGCTGGTGCGTGCAGGCCGGGCACCGGACGTCGAGGCATTGCGCGCCGAGCAGGTGCTGTGGGGCGCAGGGGGCCTGGGCGTGGGGGGTCTGGCGGCCGGCATGCTGTGGTTGCGAGGCTCTGGGTCAGCGCTGGCGCTGGTGCTGCTCGTGCTGGCCAGCGGTGGGTTCGGTGTTGCGTTGCGCGACTGGTCGTTGAGCCAGCAGGTCAGCCGGCGCGAACGGCGGATCCTGGGCCAGTTCCCCACCGTGGCCGAGATGCTGGCGCTGTCGGTGAGCGCCGGCGAGGGGCCGGTTGCCGCGCTCGACCGGGTGGCCGGGCTCAGTGACGGCGAGCTCGCCGAGGAGCTGCGCCGTACCTTGGCGGACGCTCGGGCCGGGGCCTCGCTGCCGACCGCGCTGCAGGCGCTGTCCGACCGCACCGGCCTGGTTCCCCTGGCTCGTTTCGTCGACGGGGTGGTGGTGGCCATCGAACGCGGGACCCCGCTGGCCGACGTCCTGCGCTCGCAGGCCCAGGACGTGCGCGAGTCCGGCCAGCGCGCGCTGATGGACGCAGCCGGCAAGAAGGAAATCGCGATGATGATCCCGGTCGTCTTCTTGATCTTGCCGGTGACCGTGCTGTTCGCCGTCTACCCCGGCTTCGCGTTCCTGCGTCTGGGCCTGTGACAGGCCCGTGACCTCATGACTCCCCCCGAGCAACGACCCGCGCCGAGCACTGACCCGCCACCGAGCAAGGAGATCCCATGACCGTTCTCGAGCACCGCTTCCACCTGCTCTGGTCCATCGTTCGGTCGCGTTTGGCCGGCGCCGGGCCGGCTCAACGCGGTGACGTACCCGGTTGGGTGCTGGTCACGATCATGACCGCGGGCCTGGTCGCCGCGCTGTGGGCAGTCGCCGGCGACACCCTCACCGACGTCTTCCGTACCGCGATCGCCGACACCGTCGGCGGCCCCTGACCCGATGGCCGGGTTGGCGAGCGAGCCGCGGGCCAGCGCCGGCGACGAAGGGGCCGCCGTCGTCGACTTCGCGCTCGTCGGCGCCCTGCTCACCCTGCTGTTCGTCGGCGTCCTGCAGGTGGCGCTGGTGGTGCATGTGCGCAACACGCTCATCGACTGCGCGGCCGAGGGCGCCCGGTGGGGGGCACGGGCCGACCGGACGCCGGACGACGGCGCCCGCCGCACGCTCGAACTGATCTCGGCCGAGCTGTCACCCGCGTACGCGGCGCGGCTTACCGGCGGGATCAGGTCGGCCGAGATCGACCAAGGCGGTGTCCGGGTGGTCGAGGTGACGGTGCGCGCTCCGCTGCCGGTCGTGGCCCTGGCTGGCCCGACTGGTGCCCTGACCGTGCGCGGGCACGCTTTCGAGGAGCGGCAGTGAGCGTGATGCGCGCTGCGCGTGAGCGTTGCGACGAGGGCCGCGACGGGGGCAGCGCGATCATCGAGTTCCTCGTGCTGGCCACGCTGATGCTCGTCCCGGTCGTCTACCTGGTGGTCACGATCGGGCGCCTGCAGGCGGCCGCATTCGCCACCCAGGGTGCCGCCCGTGAGGCGGCCCGCGCCTTCGTCACCGCGACCGACGAGGCCTCTGGTCGTGAGCGCGCCGACGCCGCCGCCATGATCGCCTGGGCCGACCAGGGATTCCGCGACCCCCATCTGGCCAGCGTGCGCATCAGCTGCGCGCCCACCTGTCTGGCCCCGGGCTCGCGGGTCGCGGTGCGCACCAGCCTGCAGGTGGTGCTCCCCGCAGTCCCCCGGCTCGTCGACCGGTTCCTGCCGGCGCGCATCCAGGTCGACGCCCGCCACCAGGCTCCGGTCGAGCGGTTCGCCGCCCGATGAGACAGCCCTCGATGAGACGGCCCTCGATGAGACGACCCTCGATGAGACGACCCTCGGGTGACGAGGGGCAGGTCACGCTGCTGGTCCTCGGCTACACCCTGATCAGCCTGTCGCTGGTGGCCGTCGCGGTGGACGCGAGCGCCGTGCACCTGGCGCGCACCCAGCTGTTGGACGCCGCCGACGCCGCGGCGCTCGGGGCCGCCGACGCGCTCGACGAGGGGCCGCTCTACTCCCGCGGGGTGGGCCGTGACCTGCCGGTCACCGACGCGGACGTGCGCAAGGAGGCGCTGCGGTACCTCTCGTCGTACGACGTGCCCTCGCGAGTCGACCGGGTCGAGCTGGGTGCGGGCACCGGCAGCGCGGACGGTGCCAGCGCCACCGTCGAGCTGAGCGGGCGGGTGCGGCTACCGATCGCCGCGTCGGTGGTCGGCTGGAAGGGTGGGATCATCGTCACCGTGCGCTCCACCGCCCGCACCTCGCTGGTGCCGTGATTGCCCGCGCTCGCTCCGTGCGCCACTAGCGGTGCACCGGGCAGGGTGGGCGAGGCTCAGAGTCGCACGAGGGTGAGCGAGGGATCCAGGTGGCGAAGAGCGTCCGGATCGCTGGTCGCGACCGCCTGCCCGGCCCGCCGCGCGCACAGGACAACGTGGGCGTCCACGACGTCTGTAGTGCCGGATGCGGCCAGCAGGCGCCCAACGCCGATCGCATCCACGCGATCCAGGGCGATGAGGTCCGTTGTTGGCTGGCGAACGAGGCGAGCGAGTCGAGCCTGGCTGGCGGGGTTGCGCATCGCTTGAGCGAGAACTGTGGCCGGGATCGTGATGCGTGCTGAAGTCTCCCGTGCCCGGGCCAGCAGCACGACGACCCGCCGATCACCGCGGTCCAGGCCGATGAGGGCGCCGGCGTCCAGCGTCACCCCGAGGGTCATGCCACGCCAGCGTGCTCCCCATGGCCCAGGATCGTGTCTGCCCAGACGCGCTCCTGCGCCGACAACTTGCCACCGGTGCTAGCGAGCGCTTCACTCAACGCCGCATCCCAACCCGCCAGGTCGTCCAGCGCCAGCCCCACGGCGCGCTGCACGAAGCCGGAGACAGACGCGGCCCCGCCAGCCTCGACGAGTCGACGCACTGCGTCCAGCGTTGCCACCGGCAGGGTGATGGTCACCTTGCGAGTGTCTGCCATACCAAAAACCATACTGCCGGTCTCGATGCTTTGCCAGGGTCCCCGTACGGGCTCAGCGGCCGGTGCGGCGGACGTGTGCGGCAGTGAAAGCGCTGCGTCGGTGGTGGCGGGGTGGGATCATCGTCACCGTGCGCTTCGCTGCCCGCACCTTCCCGCTGCCGTGATGGCGCGCGCCCGCTGGGGCCGGCGCGCCGCTGCGGTGGCGGCCGTCGCTGCGGCGGTGGTCGCGCT
>DAIETC010000182.1 GCA_027345905.1 Kineosporiaceae bacterium
TTTCGCCTGCCGGACGTCGGCGAGGGGCTGACCGAGGCCGAGGTCATCAGCTGGCGGGTAACCCCTGGCCAGCAGGTCGCGGTCAACGACGTGCTCGTCGAGATCGAGACCGCGAAGTCCCTGGTCGAGCTGCCCTCGCCCTTCGCCGGCACGGTTGCCGAGCTGCTCGTGGCCGAGGGTCAGACCGTGGACGTCGGCACGGCCATCATCACCGTGCGCGCGGCGCAAGCGGCCACCACCGCCGACGCCGAGGTCCCGAAGGCCCCAGCCGAGAGCGCCATCGAGCCCGGCCTGATCGGCGGCCCAGCCCCCGGCCTGATCGGCGGCCCAGCCCCCGGGGGACGCACGTCGGTGCTCGTGGGCTACGGCCCGCGCACCACCTCGACGGTGCGTCGTCCGCGCAAGGCCAACGTCGACTCCCTCGCCGAGCGGGGGGTCAAACCACAGCGGCACGGCGGGTTCGAGGTAGGCCGGATCGTCGAGCAACGCCTGGCCGAGGAAGCCGACGGCGCGCCGTCCCAGCCGCACCGGCATCCGCACGCCGCTCCGGCGGACACCCCCGCGGCCGGCGCTGGTTCCCGGCACGGCCGGGTTCTGGCCAAGCCCCCGGTGCGCAAGCTGGCCAAGGACCTCGGGATCGACCTGCGCGAGCTCACGCCGAGCGGTCCGGCGGGCACCCTGACCCGCGAGGACGTGCTCGGCGCGGGCAAGTCCGCGGCCGGCCCGCTAGCGCCGTCCGGTCGCGAGACCCGCCTGCCGGTCAAGGGGGTGCGCAAGGCGACTGCGCAGGCCATGGTGACCAGCGCGTTCAGTGCGCCGCACGTCACCGAGTTCGTCACGGTCGACGTCACCCGCACGATGCGGCTGGTCGAGCGGTTGCGTGCCGACCGGGCGCTCGCCGACGTCAAGGTCTCGCCGCTGCTGCTGCTTGCCCGTGCGCTGCTGCTGGCCGTGCGGCGCAACCCGGGCGTGAACGCCTCCTGGGACGCCGACGCGGGCGAGATCGTGCTCAAGCACTACGTCAACCTCGGGATCGCGGCCGCGACCCCCCGCGGCCTGGTGGTGCCCAATATCAAGGACGCCGACACCCTGTCGCTGCCCCAGTTGGCCCAGGCTCTGGCCGAGCTGACGGCGACGGCGCGCGAGGGCCGGACCCAGCCGGCGCAGCTGGCCGGGGGCACCATCTCGATCACGAACGTGGGGGTGTTCGGGATCGACACCGGGACGCCGATCCTGCCGCCCGGCGAGGCCGTCATCGTCGCGTTCGGGGCGGTCCGCCTGCGGCCGTGGGTGCACAAGGGCAAGGTGGTGCCCCGTCAGGTCACGACTCTTGCCCTCAGCTTCGACCACCGGCTGGTCGACGGTGATCTGGGCAGCCACTTCCTGGCCGATATCGCCGCCCTGCTCGAGCACCCCGACCGCGCCCTGCTCTGGGCCTGACCTCCTGCTGCGCCGCGAGAGTGCGCAAGTGGCCCACCGAAGGGGGCTCGCGTGGGCCGTTCGGGCGCTCTCGATCACGCGCTGCGGCTGGCGATGGCCCGGCGCACCCGCTCGACGATCTCGTGCGGACGCCGGTTGACGTCGTCCGCGGTGACGACCAAGAGCAGCCAACCGGCGTCCTCGAGCACTCGGCGGCGCCCGATGTCGCGCTGCCACTGCGCTCTGCTGGTGCGGTGGTGGTCGCCGTCGTACTCGATGGCGATCCGCAGCTGCGGGTAGGACAGGTCCGGCCGGGCCAGCCAAGCGCCGTCCACCACCACGTCCCGGTTGGCTGCGGGTCGGGGCAGGCCGGCGCGGACCAGCAGCAGGCGAAGCCGGGTCTCTGGCGGTGACTCGCTGCGCGGCTCGAGCAGCGCGATCGCTGCCCGCATCGCTCGGCTGCCGCGTCGGCGAGCACGGGCCGCCCTTGAGCCCAGAGCGGCGAGGTCGGCCAAACCCCCGTGTGCGAGCGCGTCAGCGCGCATGATCAGGTCGTCCAGATCCAACAGCGCGGCCAGGTCCGCCCAGGTGCGTGCACCGCTGGTAACACGCAGGCCACCGACATCGCGGACGTCGCCGCGCAGGTCCGCGTGATGCCCGCGCACCCCTGCGCCGCGCGGGGCTCGCAGGGTGCAGGTCACGTCCAACGGCTCGTCGACGGGCATCCCCAGAGCCGTGCGCCCACCCGGCACCGGCAGACCGCACAGGCGGGCCGCCGTGAGGTGGCTGAACGCGGCCTCGCTCGGCAGGAGCAGCGCCATCGCTGCGCACCGCAGCGCCAGCGTGTCGGCGAGGTCCACGCAAGCGCGGACGCCCGGTGCCGGCGTCCAGAACCGACCGCCACGCAAAACCTTGCGGCTGACCCCGAGCCGTCGCGCCTGCTCCAGGGTGAAGGGCGCACCGAGGAGCTGGGCCGGGACGCAGGACGGCGCTGGCATGCCCCAAGCCTGGCGGCTTCCGCGCTGTGCCCGCTCGCGTCGTCCACAGGCGCCGCGAGAGTGCGCAAACGGCCCACCGAAGGAGGTTCGGGTGGGCCGTTTGAGCACTCTCGATGGACGCCGGCGCGGCCCTCAGCGCTCGGCTGCCTCCGCGGCGCGCTCGGCGGCGGCCGCCTCCAGCCCGGACGTC
>DAIETC010000183.1 GCA_027345905.1 Kineosporiaceae bacterium
CGTTGCGCATCCTGACGGCGGACACCTTCGACCTGGACACCTGGAAGCCAGCGAGCGCCGACATCTCTCGAAGCCAGCTGGCCAGTCGCGGCCTGCCGGCGCCGCCGGGTCTGTCGGCGTCCGTCGCCCAGCACCGGTACACGATGCAGATCAGAGTCGGGAACGCCCTCGACCAGGACTTCCTGCCGCTGCCCTACCCGAGCCAGCGGGTCGAGATCCAAGGACGCTGGCTGTACGACGCCTCCTCGCTCAACGTCATCGGCGACGGTGAGACGGTCCGCGGCAAGACGTACACCGTCGACTACCTGGCGGTGCAGCCCACCGCCCAACAGCTGCGCGCCAGCCCACCCGCGCCCGCGGCGATCCACACCGCCTTCACCCAGCTGCCGGCGCTGCTGCCGGACGTCGTGCGGACCACGGCGGAGCGCGTCACCAGCGGGGCGAGCACGAACTACGACAAGGCCATGGCGCTGCAGAGCTGGTTTCGCGACACGGGCGGCTTCAGCTACTCGACCAACGCCCCGTCGTCCGCAGGCGGGGACGCTGTCGAGGCGTTCTTGCGCGAGAAGCGGGGGTTCTGCGTCCAGTTCTCCTCCGCGATGGCCGTCATGGCCCGCTCCTTGGGGATCCCGGCGCGGATCGGCGTCGGGTTCTTGCCCGGAACGAGCGAGGGATCCGGGGGTTACGTGGTGCGGCTGACCGACGCCCACGCCTGGCCCGAGCTGTACTTCGAGGGCGCCGGCTGGGTCCGGTTCGAGCCCACCCCCGCCATCCGCACCGGGCCGGCGCCAGCGTGGGCCCAACCGAGCAGCCCGGGTGGCACGTCCCCCACCGACGCCCCCACTGCCCCTGGCGCTAGCGCACCCGGCGGCCACGTGGGCAACAAGATCGGCCAGCTCCCGGACCAGAGTGCCGCATCGGCACCGTTACCCCCCGCCGTGCCGGCGACGACACCCGCCCCCGCACGGCCCCTGCCCTGGCGCGGGGTGGCGTTGGGCCTGCTCGTGATCTTGGCCGGCACGCTGGCGCCGGCGACGGCGGCGGTGAGTCGCTGGCGTCGGCACCGAAACGCCCAGGACGACCGTGCCCGCGCCGAGGCGGCCTGGACCGACCTGCGCGAGGGTGCACTCGACCTGGGCCTGCCCGTCTCGCCCAGCCGCACACCACGCCAGGTGGCCGCCCAGCTGGCACTGGTGGGCGGCCTGGCACCGGGTGGGGCAACTTTGGCCCTGGACCGCGTCACCCGCGCGGTCGAGCACAGCAGGTACGCCCCGTCCGCGACTGCCGCTGAGCACCTGGACGCCGATGTGCAGGCGATCCTGCGCGCCCTTGCGAGCACCCGGCGCCCCGTCGTCCGGCTCGGGGCCAAGGTGCTTCCACGTTCGGGCTTGGCCGTCCTGCGCCGCCTGGTCGGGCGCATTGCCAGGTGACTACGCGCGCCCCACGGGGTCAGGCTCAGGCACCCCAGCCGTTGTCGCGCCGACGATCCCAACGCTGCTCGAGGCGGGCCAGCAGGGACTCCGCGGCCGGACCGCGCCCGAAGCGGCCCCGGCGGGCAGGTCGAGCCTGGTCGGCGGGGGCGCTCGGGGCCGACTTGCGTTCGGGCGCCGCTGCGTAGGCCGCGCCGGCCAGCATCAGCACGAAGCCGGCCACGGCGACCGGGAGAAGCGGACGGGCGACTCCGAGCACCACCAGACCCAGTCCCACGATCAGCACGATCCCACCCAGCAGGAATCGTCGGCGCTGTCGAGCCTTGGAGGACCGGCCACGCATGGCCGAGGCAAACTTCGGGTCCTCGGCGTACATCGCCTGCTCCATCTGCTCGAGCAGACGCTGCTCGTGCTCGGACAGCGGCATGGCGTCCTCCCGCTGGTTGTGCAAGGTCCGGGGGATGCCTGGAGGCCGCCGTGCAGCGGCACCGTCATCCCGTGTCAGATCAGGATAGGTCGCCCACGCCCGGGGCGAAAGCCGTGGGTCAAACTGGCCTGACCCCAATCTGTCGACCGCTGGACGGCGATCCTTGAGCGGCCGCGCGGACCGGCGTCCGGGCATGTGCCGTCAGGCCGGCCGAGACGGGTCCGGGCCCCGAACCAGGCTCGCCGGACGTACGCTGCCGGCGCCGAACCGAGCGCTCGCCCGGTCGACGGCCCGCTCGGCGTCGCGCCAGCCGAACGCCGGTTCGTCCAGCACCAGCTGACGTTGCTGGCTCCGTGCCTCGCTCAGTCCCTCGACGCGAACCCCGACCAGACGCAGCCGAGCACGTTGCAACCCCAACCCGTCGTACAACGAGCGCGCGGTGGCGTAGACCTCGCGGCCCAGGTCGGTCGCCTCCCCCAGGGTGCGCGCCCGGGTGATGGTGGTGAAGTCCGCGAAACGCACCTTGATCGTGACAGTCCGTGCGACCAGTCGCGCCGCCCGCAGCCGCGCTGCCACGCGCTCGCCCAGTCGCAGCAGCTCACGATGAATGACCTGCTGGTCGACGACGTCGTAGGCGAAGGTCTCTTCGGCCCCGATGCTGCGTTCGGTCTGCTCAGGGACAACCGAGCGCGGGTCACGCCCCCACGCCAGCTCGAACAGGTGGGTGCCGGTGGCCTCGCCCAGCACGCGACGAAGCGTGTCGAGCGGTGTGTGCGCGATGTCCCCGATCGTGCGCAGTCCGAAGCGATGCAGCGTCTCTTCGGTGCGCGGACCGACGCCCCACAGTGCTCCCACCGCCAGAGGGTGCAGAACGGCGAGCGTCTGCTCGTGCGGGACCACCAGCAGACCATCCGGCTTGGCCAGACCCGACGCCAGCTTGGCGACGAACATGGTCGAAGCCACTCCCACCGAGCAGGTGATGCCCTGCTCGTCGGCGACCCGGTCGCGCAACAGCTCGCCGATCCGGGTGGGCGAACCCAACCGGCGAACCGCCCCGGCGACATCCAGGAACGCCTCGTCCAGCGACAGGGGCTGGACCAGGGGGGTGATGTCGGCGAACAGTGCCATGACACCCGAGGACACGCGCGCATATCGGGCGTGGTCCGGCTCCAGGACGGTGGCATGGGGGCAGGCGCGCCGCGCGAGCGCCATGGGCATCGCGGCATGAACCCCGAACGCGCGTGCCTCGTAGGTCGCCGAGAGCACCACCCCCCGGGTTCCTGCGCCACCGACGATCACGGGCGAGCCGACCAGCTCGGGATGGTCGAGCAGGGACACCGACGCGTAGAAGGCGTCCATGTCGACGTGCAGGATCGTGCAACCGGTGTCATCGGGCGCCGGCGCTGACTGCTGCCCGCCGCCGATCGGCGTGTGCTGTCTGCGGCCGTGCTGGCGTCGGCTCACTGTGGTCGGCTCACCGTGGTCGGCTCACTGGCACGGCCTGGCTGGCACGGCCTGGCTGGCACGGTGTGGCTGGCACGGTGTGGGCATCACGGCCTCGTGATGGCGCTCAGACCTGGTCTGCACGACGGGCCACCAGGTGCAGCTGGGTGGCCAGTGCGGCCAGGCCCAGCTGCTCACGATGGCGCCCGGCCCGGCGCTCCAGCTCGAGCAGGGCGGTGCGGGCCTCTTTCCCGTCCAACAGCGTCTCGGGGACCAGATCGCTGAACAGCCGAACCCCGTGCACCTGCTGCACCTGCAGACCAGCCGCCGTGACTTGATCGACGAGAGTCGACTGGTCGTACCTGCGCGGCAGGGGGTCCTGGGCACCCCAGCGCCCATCCGGGTCGTCCAGCGCGTGGGCCGCCTGCGCGAAGTGACCGGCGAGCGCGCGGGCGATGACCACCGCCGAGCGTTGAGCCACCAGCAGGCTGACCAGGCCCCCTGGCCGGAGGACGGCAGCGACCGCGGCGAGCGCCACAGCCGGGTCCTCGACGTACTCCAGAACGCCGTGACAGCACACCAGGTCGACGCTGCGTGGCTCGATGACGTCGGTGAGCGTCGTGGTGTCACCCTGCACCGCGCGCACCAGATGCTCGACCGCGGACTCGGCCGCCCGGCGCTGGAGTGCGGCCAAAGCGTCCGGACTGGGGTCGAGCACCGTGACCTGGTGTCCGAGCCCCGCCAGTGGGACCGCCATACCGCCGGTGCCTCCGCCCACGTCGAGCACGTGCAGGGCTCGACGGTTCGTGCCGGCGGCGCTGGTGGCACTGGTACCGGGGGTGCTGCTGCCATTGCCTGTAGCACTTGCGGTGCCGGTGCCTGTAGCACCTGCGGTGCCGGTGCCTGTAGCACCTGCGGTGCAGGTTGAGCTGTCGGCCGCCAGGTCGATCGTGAGCTGGTGCAACACCTCCCACACCGCAGCCGTTCGCGGTGCATGAGCCACGTCACCCCGACGCAGGCGGG
>DAIETC010000206.1 GCA_027345905.1 Kineosporiaceae bacterium
TGTTGCCGCCGCGGCTGAGCAGAGCGCGGTGCAGCGGCCAGTTCACGACCGACCCGCCGGGCACCCAGCGCGAGCCGAGCACCACGTCGGCGTGCGTCAGGGCTGCCAGCAGCTGCGGCAGCTGTTCGGGTTGGTGCGAGCCGTCCGCGTCCATCTCGACCAGGACCTCGTAGTCGCGCTCCAAGCCCCACGCGAAGGCCGCGAGGTAGGCCGCCCCGAGTCCCTGCTTGGCCTTGCGGTGCAGCGTGTGGACATGCGGGTCGGTCGCGGCCAGCTCGTCGGCCAGGTCGCCAGTGCCGTCCGGCGAGCCGTCGTCCACGACCAGCACGTGCGCGTCCGGGACGGCCGAGCGCACCCTGGCGAGCACCAGCGGAAGGTTCTCGCGTTCGTCGTACGTCGGGACGACCACCAGCACCCGCTGCGGGTCGACCGCACCCGCCGCACCCTCGATCACCGTGCCTCCGTCAGCGCCAACGCACCGACCGCACTGACCGGCGCTGCGAGCCTATCCGGGCTGCGGCGCAGCCGCTCACGTGCGCCCACCAGCAGCAGCACCAGCAGGGCCACAGCGCTGAGCCCGGCCTCGGGCCACGCCCCGACCCGGTCGGCGACGGTGAGCTGGGTGCGCAGCGGCAACGCCGCCTGCAGGATCGCTGGGGTGAACAGCTTGGTGCTGGTCAGCAGCCGCCCGTCGGGGGCGATCAACGCGCTGATCCCCACCGTCGAGACGTGCACGAGCGCGCGCCCGTGCTCGACTGCCCGCAACCTGGACATGGCCAGCTGCTGCGCCGCCTCGTCGGTGCGCCCGAAGGTGGCGTTGTTGGTCTGGACGACGAGCAGGTCGGCCCCCGCTCGCACGGTGTCGCGGACCAGGTCGTCGTAGGCGACCTCGAAGCAGATGGCCACGCCGAGCCGGGCCGGCCCCAGGTCGATCCGCCCGACCCGGGTGCCACCGACGAAGTCGCGGCGCACCAGGTCGACCTCGGTGCTCAGCTTGCGGAAGAACGCGCGGTCGGGGATGTACTCCGCGAACGGCACGGGGTGCCGCTTGGCGTAGACCTGGCCCGGTCCCCGGTGCGGTGCCCAGGCGATGGAGGCGTTCGTGAGCCGCCCGTCGGGCCGGTTCAGCACCGTGCCGACCAGGGTGGGCGCCCCGATCGCGTCGACCGCACCATCGATTACCGCCCGGGCGTCCGGCTGCTGGAAGGGGTCGAGGTCGGAGGAGTTCTCCGGCCACAACACGATCTGCGGCTGGGTCGCCCGCCCGGCAGCGACCTCGCCGGCCAGCTGACGCGTGACCCGCGCGTGGTTGTCCAGCACGGCCCTGCGGTGCGCGTTGAAGTCCAGGCCCGCCTTGGGCACGTTGCCCTGGATCGCCGCCACCTGCAGCAGCCGCCCCGACGTCGGCAGCGGCACCAGCAGCCCTGCGGCGACGACGACGCCGGCCGCTGCGGCGGCCAGGGCGCCTGCCCGGGCGGACCGGCGCCGCAGGTGCAGCGCGG
>DAIETC010000227.1 GCA_027345905.1 Kineosporiaceae bacterium
CCCAGAGCCGGTCGACCTGGGCGGGATCGGCAAGGGCCTGGCCGTGCGGTGGGCCAGCGAGCTGCTGGCGGACGCCGGGGACGGCGTCCTCATCGACGCGGGCGGCGACCTCTACGCGGCGGGGGCAGGCCCGGAGGGCACCGGATGGCAGATCGGGGTGGAGGACCCGCGGGGTGGCGCCGATCCGCTGGCGGTGCTGTCGCTGGCCGACCTCGGTTGCGCCACCTCCTCGGTTCGACTGCGGCACTGGCGGGTCGGCGAGCACGACGTGCACCATCTGATCGACCCCCGCACGGGTGCTCCCGGTGGTGGCGGGCTGCTCGCGGTCAGTGTCGTCCACCCCGACCCGGCCTGGGCCGAGGTATGGAGCAAGGCGCTGTTCGTCGCGGGAGCGCGAGCCGTGGCGAGCAGCGCCGAGCAGCAGGGCCTGGCCGCGCTGTGGGTCGATGCGGCCGGTCGGGTGGCCGTGAGCTCTGCGATGACACCGCACCTGGTGTGGCAGGCCCGCGATGTCGGCTGAGGCCATGCTGGGCTGGCTGTGGGCGGGCGTGCGCCTCGTCGCGGTCACCGCAAGCGCCACGCTGGCCAGTGGCCTGATCGGTTGGACCGCCATGCTCGTCTGGCACGACCGGATGGCTGCCTGGGTGATCGGGCGCGCCGCCGGGATCACGTCGTACCTGCTGCTGGTCGTGCTCACCGGGCTCGGGCTGCTGCTGTCGCATCCCGCGGGTGTGCGCTGGCACCGCCCCAGCCGGGCCACCCGGCTGAGGTTGCATGTGAGCCTGGCGATGTTCACCCTCGCGTTCACCACGTTGCACGTCGTCGTCCTGGCGAGCGACCCCTACGCGGGCGTCGGCTGGCGCGCCACGTTCGTGCCCATGGCGTCGACCTACCGGCCCGTGCCCGTCACGCTCGGGGTGATCGGACTGTACGCCGGGCTGCTGGCCGGGCTGACCGCTGCCCTGGCCGGGCGGGTCGGCCTGCGGCTGTGGTGGCCGATCCACAAGGTCGCCGTCGTGTCACTGGTTCTCGTGTGGGTGCATGGGCTGCAGGCCGGCGCGGACTCCGCGGTGCTGCGCTGGATGTACGTCGGTACCGGCGCGGGGGTGTTGGTCTTGGCGGCCAGCCGTTACATCGCACGAACCCCCGCCGACTGGCTCGGCGAGCTGGGGTCCGGGGCGGCCGCGCACCACCCCACCGACGGCACCGGCCTGCGAGCCCCGCGATGAGCGCGGGAGCGCTGCGCCTGGTGCGCGAGGGCCACTCGGGTGCCCAGACTGCGTTGCTCGACCGCCCGGTCCGGTTGCCGCTGCACCGGGGGGCGCCTGCGCCGTGGGACGTCGGTCAGGACCTGGACGAGCACCTGCAGCTGTTGGGCCCGCGACCGGCGGCGACCGGTCACGGCGGGGACGCGCTGTGGGCGCTGCTCGACCAGGTGGGGCTGAGCGGGCGCGGCGGCGGCCACTTCTTGGTCGCACGCAAGTGGCGTACGGCGTTGGACGCCGGCGGCGGCGGGGCCGTGGTGGCCAATGCGGCGGAAAGCGAACCGGCCAGCGCGAAGGACGCCGTCCTGGTGAGCCGCCGTCCGCACCTGGTCCTGGACGGCCTGGTCAGCGCGGGTGAGGCGATTGGGGCCACCGATCACGTCGTCTGGCTGCATGCTGGCGACCACGTCGGGCACCGCGCTCTGGCTCGTGCACTCGCCGAACGACGCGCCGCCGGGCTGCGTGATCCCGCGATCCGGCTGGTGGTCGGGCCGGACTCCTACCTCTCGGGTGAGTCCAGTGCGATCCTGCGCGGCCTGGCCGGTGGCCCGGCGCTGCCGGCGTTCCGGCGCACACCGGCGGCTGTTGACGGCCTGGGTGGTCGGCCGGCGGTGGTGCACAACGTGGAGACCCTGGCCCGGATCGCCCTGCTAGCCCGCTCGGGCGCGGACGGCTACCGCCTGAGCAGCCTGTTCACCGTCGTCGGCCCGGACCATCGCACCGTCGTCGAGGCCGATGCGTCCTGGTCGCTGGGCGAGGTGGTCGCCGCGGCCGGCGTGCCGGTGGCGGCGGCGGTCCTGGTCGGAGGATATGGCGGCAGCTGGTTGCCCTGGACGCTGGCCGCGGGCCTGGGCGCGAGCGAGGCAGCCGCCCGCGGGGTCGGCGTCTCGTTGGGCGCAGGAGTGATCGCACCCCTGGCGCCAGGCGGGTGCGGGCTCGCCCACACCGCGGCGATCGCTCGTTACCTCGCGGCCAGCAGCGCCCGCCAGTGCGGCCCGTGCCTGTTCGGGCTGCCGGCGATCGCCTCCGTGCTCACCCGTCTTGCGGGCGGGCAGGCGGGTCGCGCGGACCTGCGCCGGCTCGACCGGTTCATCGCCCAAGTCGATGGTCGCGGCGGCTGCCATCACCCGGACGGCGCGGTGCGGATGGCCCGCTCGGCGCTGTCGGTGTTCGCCGCCGACGTGCAGGCGCACCGACGCAGGCGCGTCTGCGCGGGCGCAGCGCTACCCGTCGCGTTCCCCCTGCCGGTCACCGACTGATGTCCGCCCGGCTGCGGGTCGATCCGGTCGCCTGCGACGGCGTCGGCATCTGCGCCCACCTGGCGCCGGACGTCGTCCGCCTGGACAGTTGGGGTTACCCGATCCTGCCCACCGAACCGCTGACCGAACAGGCTCGACGCCAAGCGGCCCGGGCCATCAACGGCTGCCCGAGATCGGCGTTGTTTGTCCAGCCGGAATAGGCGATCGAGTCCGCGACTACCGCGAGGCGGCTACCCACAGCCGGACGACGGTGCCGTAGTCGGTCGAGCGAATCTGCACCAGGTCGCAGAGCTGGTGGGTCAGCCAAAGGCCGCGGCCGCTGAGTGCCGCATGACCGGGGTACCTGCGTCCGGCCATCGGATCCTGCAAGGTAGCCGCGTTCTGCACCTCACACACCGCGGCGTCGTTCTCGCGCCACAGCCGGAGGGTGGCGTGTTCGTCGTGCTGGACCGCGTTCACGATCACCTCGTGGACGGCCAGCACGAGGTCACGCACCCGTGGCGGGGTCAGCCCACAGCTGTCGGCGTGCTCGGCGACCAGTCGCCGCAATCCGGCGAACGGCGGCTGGGGAGTACGGCCGCTGATCGGCACCACCCTGACGTCCCTCGGAGGCGGACTGAAGGCTTCGCGAAAGTGCAGCTCGCGCACCGCCGCAGGGGAGTAGTGGGCGCTGGTGCTACTGGACGCCTCGCGGCGGATCAGCGGGTGGGTGCGCCGGGCGTCGTCGACCGTTCGCGCGTCCAGCCCCGCCGTGTCGTACGGGCACAACAGCGTGAAGCCGGGAGTGTCCTCGAATGCCTCGTTCAGCAGCGACTCATGCAGATGGCACTGCGCCAGTTCGGCCGGGTTGCGCTCGACCCAGATTGGTTCACCGATCCCCCGGATCGGCCGGCCGTCGTCCGGGCGCCGCTCGACGAAGCGGTGCCATTCGGAGATGATGCGGCCCGGGTTGCGACCGACCTGCTCCATGTGCAGGAACTGGACGGCGTCGGCTCGCGCACCGAGCGCCTGTCGCAGGGCGCCGACTCGCACCTGCGGTAGTGCCACCAAGACCGGCTCGCGCGCGTCGACGGCGTCGGCAACGAAGGGAACCGTTTGGGCGAGAAAGTCCGATATCCCGGCATACATCAGCGCCTCATGCGCGAACCCTGGCTCGGCGCTCTGCAGCCCTGGTGGGCGTCCCATGGGTCCCGCTCTCGGTGGCGATGCCTGGTTGTCATGCCTGGGTTGACCCAGCGCTGTCCCGACCAGGCTACTTGTTCTCGGCCGCAGCGCCTTACGGAACCGGATTGTTACGCAGAGCGTGTGTCTCCTGGCGGCGCACCTGTACGCGACCATCGATGACCCGGGCCTGCAGGACCGGCTGGGGGCGGGTCGCCGGTCCGCGGGTCACCGATCCGTCGCGCAGGTCAAAGCGGCTGGCGTGCCAGGGGCACTGGATGCACCCGTCCACGACGGTCCCCTCGTGCAACGGCCCCCCTCGGTGCGTGCAGCGGTCGGCGAGCGCACTGACGCCTGCCTGCTGGCGCACCAGCAGCACCGACATGTCCGCGACGTTCACCGCAACCGGCTTCTCGGCCGACAGGTCGGACTCGGCGCAGGCATCGGTCCATTCTTGTGGCGGGCCGGTGAACGCCGTGGTGTCGACACCGACCCCGAGCGCGTAGGCGAGATGACCGCCCAGCCAGCCGCCGACCCCCAGGACGGCGAAGCCGGCCCATGCCAGCGCCCGGCCGCTGCCCCCGGCGCGCCGGGCCAGCCACGACGCTCCGAGCAAGCCGATCGCGGCCGAGTTGGACAGGGCGTGCGCGATGCCGACGCGGCGCTCGGCCCCCTCGGTGTCGCCCCAGTCCGATAGCCCTGTGGCGATAGTGGGCACACTCGCGAGCAGACCCAGCCCGATCAGGCGGCGGCTGGCCTTGGGATCGATCTCGCTGAGGTCCAGGGCGAGGGCGCTCGCGAAAGCACCGATGGGCACGGTGACGAGCAGGGGGTGGGCCGGGTGCCCGACGGCGGTACCGGAGAGGAGGTCTTTGGCCTTTCCCGGACCGACGGCATCCGTCAGTGGGCGGGCTGCCTCGCCTAAGCGGTCCAGGCCTGCGGCCTGCTCGAGGGAGACTACGAGCCGTTCCAACGCGTTTGGGATCGAGACCATGACACAGGACTACGCCAGATCTGTCGGGACGGCAACAGCAGGCGGCGCCGCTCAGCCGGTCGGGCTGGCCTGGTGCAAAGCGAGCGCGTTCAACAGGACCAGCATCGCCTTGCTCGGCTCGCGCAGGCTGACCGGCAGACCACGGCCCATCAGGCGAAGCACGAAGCTCAACCCCGCCGAGTCGCAGAACGTCACTCGGGAGGTGTCCAGGACCACCGGAAGCCGACACTCGTCGAGGTCATGCAGCAGGCTGTCCAGCTCTTGGGTCATGGTCGTGTCGATGTCGCCGTGCAACCAGACCACGACGTGGTCCGACTCGATGAGTGCGACGGCCTCGCCATGGGGGATCCCGATATCAACGACCACGGATCTGCGTGTCACCGGTGCTCCTAGCTTTGGCTGCTGGCTAGGCCGCACCTCTGGACCCACACGGAGCCTATCCCCGACCCTTGCGAGAGTCCATAGCCCGACGAGGGAGATCACGAGGGCTATTCGTGGACGGGGACGAGCACCCCGCACCCGTCAAGGGCTCAACTCAGGGATGTTTATGGCCGTCGGTGGCGTGCGGCATCACCGACCGAGTCCTCAGGCAGACTCGGACTGAAGCGACTCGGGCAGTGGTCGGCGCAGGGCGCTGCGGCCCTGCTGCCAGGCCTGCAGGACGAGCTCATCGACTCGCCGGTCCAGTGCCAGGCAGGTCTGGGCGCCCAGCAGGATGTCGGCGCGCCGGGTCCGATCCTCATCGAGGAGCGCGCCGCACAGGTCCTGTGCGGCGATCTGCTCATGCACTGCGTCCGCCTCGATGTGCTCGTCGAAAAACCCCCACGCGTCGGCGCCGAGGCCGAGTCGCTGCATGCCCGCCACCCAGCGCTTGGCGGGGATCGAGGAGGTCATCTCGAAGGCGGCCAGATGACCGCACAGGGCGGGGCTGAGCCGACGGTGCAGGGCGAACAGCGACAGGGCGTTGTTCGAGGCCAGGACGAGAGCCGGGACATGGTCCAGGTAGGCGTTCGGCTCGTCGTCCAGGCCCAAAGCACGCATCGAGCGGGCGAACAGCGCCGAGTGCATGCGCTCGGCGCGGCCACCGCCGTACTCGTCGCTCTGGATCTCGACCAGGGCCGCCTTGGCGCGCCCCCGCAGCCGTGGGATCGCGAACGTCTGCGGGTCACCCTCCTTCAGTTGGTAGGGCGAGCGCAGGACGAGTGCTTCGGCGACCTGCGCGCGGGTCGCGTGCCGCGCCACGAAGCTGGCCACGCTGGGCCCAGAGTCGCTGCGCGCCATGGCGAACAGGGTGCGCGCGATCGGCTGTCGCGACCGGGGCGGCACCTGCGCCGCCGTGCGCAGTGCTCGCTCGAACTGACCCTCCAGCACGGCGCGCGCTCGCAGCACGTCCGGCTGCCACTCCCACGAGTCGGGGACCCCGGCCAAGGCGCCGTAGTGCAGCTCGTACATCAGGTACAACGTGAGTTGCAGGTCGTCATCGACGCTCACATCGACTGCTGGCGAGGTTTCGGCCGTTGAGCAGCTCTGGACGAGCCACTGGACGTCGGCGCGGCCGAGCAGGACGTCGATGAGCGCCGAGCTCAGCGGGCCTCGCGCAGGGGGCAGGTGCACCCTTTGATGATGCCTGCCTGGTGGGTATTGCACATCCGGACGGTTGGACTGTCGCGATACGGGTAGCAGACGGCCATGAGCTCATCGCGCGCAAACGAGGTAGAGCTAAGGATGTGCGAAGACGGCCCCTTGCTGGTGCGTGGCCCAGTACGCGTCCTCGGCCCGGACGGCGAGGAGGTCCCGCGCCGGCGTACCACCGTGGCGGTGTGCCGCTGCGGGTTGAGCGCACGCGCCCCGTGGTGTGACGGCAGCCACAAGGTGGCGGGCCGCAGGCGTGACCGCGGGCGCGGCTGACCCGCAGCTCAGGTCAGCCCGCCACCTCAGCCCGCCAGCTCAGCCCGCCAGCTCAGCCAGGACTCGCGGCACCTGGGCGGGTAGTTCGCGGGCCAGGAACCCCGATCCACCCACAGCGGCGGCGAGTCGCTCACCGGCCCGCCCGTGCACGTACGCCGCCCACACTGCTGCCTGCGCTGGGGGGGCACCGCGAGCCAGCAGGCCGGCCACGATCCCCGCCTTGACGTCGCCGGAGCCAGCGACGGCCAGTCCCTGCGTCCCGGTGTCGTCTCGCCACACTTGTCCGCCGGGCTCGGCGACGTACGACACCTCGCCTCCGTAGGCCACGGTGGCCTCGCGTCGTGTGGCCAACTCCAGCGCCGCCTTGGCACCGTCCGCGCGGACGTCGGGCTCCGGCCAGTCCAGCGTCAGCGCCAGCTCCGCGGGGTTCGGGGTCAACACCATCTCCCGCGCGGCCCGATGCCCACCGTGCAGCGAGGCGTCGTCGCCCACCCAGGCGAGGGCCAACGCGTCGAGCACGATGGGGCAGGACAGGCGGGGAACGAGTGACCCGGTGAGGGCCGCCGCCGCCTCGACGTCCATCAGCCCGGGCCCGATGAGCAGGGCCGAGCAGTCCTGTGCCATCTGCAGCAGCGGCTCGGCGCAACCAGGGTCGATCTCACCTGCCGAGGTCTGCCTGAGTCCGCGCACCAGCGTTTCTGGCAGGGCCACCGCGAGGCTGGTGGCGACCGAGGCTACGGTCGCGACCTGCACCTTGCCGGCACCCGTGCGAAGGGCCGCCTCGGCTGCCAGCGCGACGGCCCCCGGCGTCTGGGCGCTACCACCGACGATCAGCACGCGCCCACGGGTGTTCTTGTCGATCCCGGGTGCCGGCAGCGGCCACCCCCGAAGCAGCCCGCCGGTGACGGCCGCGGGCTCAGCGGCCACGGGAACCGCCGTGTGCAGCCTTGTCCAAGGACTCCGGCTCATGGGTGAGCGGGGCAGCCGACCGGTCGACCGCGGCGGTGTCGCCCGCCACGAGCAGGTGCAGCCGGCCCTGCGAGTCGCGCCCGTAGGTCGTCATCGAACAGTTCGCCAGCGGAGCCTTCGCGTCGTAGGCCAGCACCTGCTGCTCGCTGAGCCCCTCCAGTACCAGGCGGAACGCCATGATGACCGCCTGGTGGCTGAACACCCACACCCGCTCGGGGCCGGGAGCGCCAGACAGGTCAGCGAGCACACTGCGTACGCGCAACGCGACGTCGCACCAGCTCTCGCCCGAAGGGGGGCGATAGTAGAACTTGCCCATGCGCGCGCGCCGGGCGGCCTCCTGCGGGAACTCGGCGGTGATCCCGCTACCGGTCAGCCCGTCGAAGATGCCCAGGTCGCGCTCGCGCAGCCGTTCGTCATAGCGCGGCGCAGGTGCGCAGGGCACGCCGGCCAACGCGCGGGCAGCCGTGTCGGCGGCGCGGCGATACGGGGAGGCGAGGACGAGGGTGGGGCGGTCCTGCGCCTTCAGTTCCCGCAGGTGTTGGCCGACCGCGACGGCCTGGTGCTCCCCCGCTGGCGACAGGGGCACGTCCGCATCCCGCGTCGCCAGTTCCAGTCGCGGCGCCCTGCGTTCACGGGCACGCCGGTCGGCCAGGTTGCCCACACTCTCGCCGTGCCGCACAAGAACCAGCTCGGCGATGCCGCCGAGGCGCCCGGGCATGATCACGCGCCGTCACTACCCCAGGCACCGAAGCCCAAACGAGCTCATCCCAGGTAGTACGACGAGTCCGGGACCGTAGGCCCGCTCGGGCGCACCGCGCGCACGTCGATGACGACGTGAGCCTTGTCCGCGTCCGGTGGCACTTGGCCCTTCGCCTCGGACGCCGCGCGGGGGCGTTCGTGTCCTGGTGGCGCGGCTGCTGGTGCAGCCTGGATGGTCTGGGTCATTTCTCGGCTCCTTTGCCGCAGGTGCCCTCCCGGGCCTGGGGCAAGTACCCCATCGCGGCGAAATGATGCGTCGCGCCTGCCTGGTGTTGCCGGGCCATGGCCCGGATGACAAACTCGGGCGAGAACCGCAGCCGGCCTTCGAGGAGAGCGCATGGGTGTGCGTAAGACGGCCTTGCAGTGGCCTGTTCTGCGCCAGATCACCGGCCCCGACGTCCTGGGCCGTGGGGCCGCGACGAGGTCGGCGCACTCGGCGCAGCTCAGCCCCCGGACCGCGCACGCCGACAAGCTGGTCAAGAGCGTGTGTCCCTTCTGTGCCGTCGGGTGCGGTCAGAACGTGTACGTCAAGGACGGCGCCGTCACCCAGATCGAAGGGGATCCGGACAGCCCCGTGTCCAGAGGCCGACTGTGTCCCAAGGGGTCGGCCAGCAAAGAGCTGGTGACGGGCCCTTCGCGCCAGTACCGGGTCAAGTACCGGCGTCCGCATGGCACGCATTGGGAGGATCTCGAGCTCGACACGGCGATGGACATGATCGCCGACCGGGTGATCGCCAGCCGTAAGAAGTTCTGGGCCTGGGAACAGGACGGCAAGCGGGTACGTCGGACCTCGGGCCTGGCCAGCCTCGGCGGCGCCACGCTGGACAACGAAGAGAACTACCTGATGAAGAAGCTGTACACCGCTCTGGGCGCCGTGGAGGTCGAGAACCAGGCCCGCATTTGACACAGCTCTACCGTCCCCGGTCTGGGGACCACGTTCGGCCGTGGCGGCGCCACGAGCTTCCAGCAGGACCTGCAGATGTCCGACTGCATCGTCATCCAGGGCTCGAACATGGCCGAGTGCCACCCGGTCGGGTTCCAGTGGGTGATGGAGGCCAAGGCCCGCGGGGCCCGGGTGATCCACGTCGACCCGCGGTTCACCCGGACCAGTGCGATGGCCGACCTGCACGTCCCGTTGCGCGCGGGCACCGACATCGCCTTGCTGGGTGGTCTGATCAACTACGTCCTGACCCACGAGAAGGACTTTCGCGAGTACGTCGTCGCCTACACCAACGCCTCGGCGATCCTCGGCGAAGACTTCGTTGACACCGACGACCTGGGCGGCCTGTTCTCCGGTTTCGATGCGCAGGGCAGGCACTACGACCCGTCGACCTGGGCGTACGAGGACGCCCAGATGGTGCCCTCAGCGGGCGACCGCGAGCAGACGCATGCCAGTGCCAAGCGGGCGCGCGACAGCGGTGCGCCGAGCGCGGCCGGCAGCCACGGCCCCACCCTTGAGGCCCAGCCGAACATCGACCTGACCCTGCAGCACCCCCGATGCGTCTACCAGGTGCTCAAACGACACTTCTCCCGGTACACGCCGCAGATGGTCGAGCAGGTGTGCGGTATCTCGCCGGAGCAGTTCGACCAGCTGGCGCGGGCGGTCACCGAGAACTCGGGCCGGGAGCGCACCACCGCGTTCTGCTACGCCGTGGGCTGGACGCACCACACCGTCGGTGTGCAGTACATCCGCGCCGCCGCCATCCTGCAAAGTCTCTTGGGCAACATCGGTCGACCGGGCGGCGGGATCCTGGCGCTGCGCGGGCATGCCAGCATCCAGGGTTCGACCGACATCCCGACCCTGTTCAACCTGCTGCCTGGTTACATCCCGATGCCGCACGCCCACGAACACGAGGACCTCGACGCGTTCATCGAGCAGGACGCTCAGACCAAGGGTTTTTGGGGCAACATGAAGTCCTACACGGTCAGCCTGCTCAAGGCGTGGTGGGGGGACGCCGCCACGGCCGAGAACGACTACTGCTTCGACTACCTGCCGCGGATCACGGGGGACCACAGCACGTTCAGCACCGTGAGCCGCCAGGTCGAGCAGGGGGGCGGCGGCTACTTCCTGGTCGGGCAGAACCCTGCGGTCGGCACGGCGAACGCCAAGATGCAGCGCCTCGGGCTGGCCAACCTGGACTGGCTGGTGGTGCGCGACTTCGTCATGATCGAGAGCGCGACCTTCTGGCAGGACGGCCCGGAGATCCAGACCGGTGAGCTGCGGACTGCGGACATCGGCACCGAGGTCTTCTTCCTGCCCGCCGCCGCCCATACCGAGAAGAACGGGAGCTTCACCAACACCCAGCGCATGCTGCAGTGGCACCACCAGGCCGTCGAGCCCGCGGGCGACGCTCGCAGCGAGCTCTGGTTCTACTACCACCTGGGGCGCCGGATCCGCGAGAAGCTGGCCGGTTCGACCCAGGAGATGGATCGCCCGGTGCTCGAGCTCACCTGGGACTACCCGGTCGAAGGCCCGCTGGCCGAACCCAGTGCCGAAGCGGTGCTGGCCGAGATCAACGGGTACGACGCCAAGGGCGAGCCGCTGGCCTCGTACACGGCCCTGAAGGATGACGGTTCCACCACCTCGGGGTGCTGGATCTACTGCGGCGTCAACGAGGACGGGGTGAACCAGGCGGCCCGGCGCAAGCCGGGCAGTGAGCAGACCTGGGTGGCCCCGGAGTGGGGCTGGGCATGGCCGGCGAACCGGCGCACGCTGTACAACCGCGCGTCGGCCGATCCGGCGGGTCGGCCGTGGAGCGAACGCAAGAAGTACGTGTGGTGGGACGAGGACGCCGGCCGCTGGACCGGGCACGACGTTCCCGACTTCGAGGTGACCAAGCGCCCGGACTACCGCCCGCCACCAGATGCCAAGGCGCAGGCGGCCATCGCCGGCAATGAGCCGTTCATCATGCAGAACGACGGCAAGGCCTGGCTGTACGTGCCGACCGGACTGGCCGACGGCCCCCTGCCGACGCACTACGAGCCCCCCGAGTCGCCGTTCCGCAACGCCTTCTACCACCAGCAGGCGAACCCGACCCGGCAGATCTACCCGATGCCGGTCAACCGTTACCACCCCAGCGGCGACGAACCGGGCGCCGAGGTGTTCCCCTTCGTCTTCACCACCTATCGGCTGACCGAGCACCACACCGCCGGCGGCATGAGCCGGTTCCTGCACTACCTGTCCGAGCTGCAACCGGAGTTCTTCTGCGAGGTCAGCCCCGAACTGGCGGCCGAGCGCGGGCTGGAGCACACCGGCTGGGCCACCATCGTCACGGCCCGCGCCGCCATCGAGGCGAGGGTCCTGGTGACCGAGCGGATGCGGCCCCTGCAGGTGCAGGGACGCACCCTGCATCAGATCGGCCTGCCCTACCACTGGGGGGCGAACGGGCTGAGCACCGGGGACGCGGCCAACGAGCTGCTGAGCGCGGTCCTCGACGTGAACGTGCACATCCACGCCACCAAGTCCACCAGCTGCGACATCCTGCCCGGACGACGTCCGCGCGGGCCAGCGCTGCTCACCTTCGTCGAGGGTTACCGGCAGCGCGCCGGAATCACCGCCGAGACCGGGACGGAGTCCAAGACGCCATGACGTCCTTCGCCAACCGCCTGTTCGGACCGCTAGACCCCGCGACCGAAGCGGGCTACCTGGACCCGCCAACCCGCAAGGGCTTCTTCACCGACACGAGCGTCTGCATCGGATGTAAGGCGTGCGAGGTGGCCTGCAAGGAGTGGAACGCCGTGCCGGAGGACGGGATCAGCCTGACCGGCATGTCGTATGACAACAGCGTCGGGCTGGGTGCCTCGACCTGGCGCCACGTTGCGTTCATCGAGCAGCCGAGCGGGGCCCGCGAGCACCCGGGGGAGGAGTCGGCGTCCTTTCGCTGGCTCATGGAGTCCGACGTCTGCAAGCACTGCACGCACGCCGCCTGCCTGGACGTGTGCCCCACCGGCGCCTTGATGCGCAGCGAGTTCGGCACCGTCGTGGTGCAGAACGACGTCTGCAACGGGTGCGGGTACTGCGTGCCGGCCTGCCCGTACGGGGTGATCGAGCGACGGGAGGGCCCCAAAGACGAGCCCGCGGTGGGGCTGGCCCAAAAGTGCACCCTGTGCTACGACCGGCTCAAGGGTGACCTCGAGCCCGCCTGCGCGAAGGCCTGCCCGACCCAGTCCATCCAGTTCGGCGACCTGGACGAGCTGCGGGTGCGGGCCAAGGGACGGGTCGACCAGCTGGTCGAGGCCGGGGTCAGCGACGCGCAGCTGTACGGTCACGACCCGCGCGACGGGGTGGGGGGCGCCGGCGCCTTTTTCCTGCTGCTCGACCGCCCGGAGGTGTACGGGCTGCCACCGGACCCGGTCGTGACCACCAAGGCGCTGCCGCAGATGTGGCGGCAGGCCGCGCTGGCGGCGGCCACGCTGCTCGTCGGCTCCCTGGCCGCGTTCGTGGAACGGCGCAACCGGTGAGTCCGCGCGAGCAGCCGATGGTGCCCAAGGCGAGCTTCGGCTCCTATTACGGGCGCCCCGTCGTCAAGGCCTCGCCCTGGCAGGCGGACATCCCGGCGTACCTGTTCCTCGGGGGTCTGGCCGGGGGCTCCTCACTCCTGGCGGCGGGCGCAGACCTGACCGGCCGGCCCGGTCTGCGCCGTTCCTGCCGGGTCACCGCCCTGGGCGCGCTGGGCGTCAGCTTCGCCGCGCTGGTGCACGACCTGGGCCGGCCCGCCCGGTTCCACCACATGCTGCGCGTCGCGAAGTTCACGTCGCCGATGAGCGTCGGCACCTGGATCCTGACCGCCTACGGGCCGCTGGCCGCGCTCGCCGCCCTCAGTGAGGCACGCGACCAGCTGCCCCGACCGCTGCGCACCGGCCTGGTGGGCCGGGCCCTTCCGGGGGCCGGCTCGGCGGCCGGCGTCCTGGCGGGTGTGCTGGCACCGGCGCTGGCGTCGTACACCGCGGTGCTGCTGGCCGACACCGCCACCCCCAGCTGGCACGACGCCCGCCACCACCTGCCGTTCGTGTTCGTGGGCAGCGCAGCCGCAGCAGCCGGTGGTCTGGGCATGGTCAACGCGCCGCTGCGCGAGTCCGGCCCGGCCCAGCGGTTGGCTGTCGCGGGTTCCGTGCTCGACCTCGCCGCCTCCCACCACATGGAGTCCTCGATCGGGCTGTCCGCAGAGCCAATGCGGCAGGGCCGCGCGGGTGCCTATCGCCGGGCTGCGCAGGCCCTGACCGCCGCCGGGGCCCTGCTCGCTGCCTTCGGCGCACGGCGCAGCCGGGCGGCCGCGGTCCTGTCCGGTGCCGCGCTGGCGGCGGGCTCGGCCTGCACCCGGTTCGCCATCTTCCACGCCGGCCAGCAGTCGGCCACCGACCCCCGCTACACCGTGCAGCCGCAACGCGAGCGCCTGGACGCCGGGCGGCCCGTGCGCTTCGAGGGCCCGGCCGAGCCCGCCTGAGCGCCAGACGTCAGCGGACTACCAGGGTGGCCGGCCCGCGCGGCACCAGCTCGCCGACGACCGGGTAGCCGGGCAGCTCACCCACGACGAGCAGCCCACCGGAGGTCTGGGCGTCGGCCAGGAGCAGCAGCTCGTCCTCGCCGTGGTCGCTGCGGAGGTGCGGGCGCACCCAGTCCAGGTTGCGCCGGGTGCCCCCGCTGACGAAGCCGTCGCGCAGGGCCGCGCGGGCGCCGTCCAGGTAGGGGACCGCCGCCGCATCGACGACGGCAGTGACACCGCTGGCCCGGGCCAGCTTGTACAGGTGACCCAGCAGACCGAAGCCGGTGACGTCGGTCGCGCAGCGGCATCCCGCAGCGACCGCGGACCGCGCGGCGTCCCGGTTCAGCGTGGTCATCGCGTCGATGGCCTGCGCGAACACCTCACCCGTGGTCTTGTGCCTGCTGTTCAGGACCCCGATGCCCAGTGGCTTGGTCAACGTCAGGGGCAGTCCGGCCTGCCCGGAGTCGTTGCGCAGCAACCGGTCGGGGTGCGCCAGCCCGGTGACCGCCATGCCGTACTTGGGTTCGGGGTCGTCGATGCTGTGCCCGCCGGCGACGTGACAGCCGGCTGCCGCGGCCACCTCGACGCCGCCCTGCAGGGCGCGCGCCGCGATCTCCATCGGCAGGACGTCCCGAGGCCAGCAGAGCAGGTTCACCGCTACCAGCGGCTCGCCGCCCATGGCGTACACGTCGGACAGCGCGTTCGCAGCCGCGATTCGGCCCCAGTCGTACGGGTCGTCGACGACCGGGGTGAAGAAGTCCGCTGTCGCGATGACGGCCCGCTCACCGTCGATGCGAACGGCGGCGGCGTCGTCCCCGTCGTCCAACCCCACGAGCAGCTCGCCGAACGGTCGGGTCACATTCGCGCCCACGAGCCCGGCGACCACGCTCTCCAGCTCGCCCGGGGGGATCTTGCAGGCGCACCCCCCGCCCTGGGCGTACGAGGTCAGTCGTTGCACCGCGGCTATGCTCACCGCGCCATGCTAGGCACAGTGGGCTAACGTCGCCTCCCGCGGGCGCCGTGGCCCCGTGGAGGCGTCTGGGTGCCTGGTGGCCCCCGCGGTCTTCAACACCGACGAGACCGAGCATCTCGGTCTGGCGGGTTCGATTCCCGTCCGCCTCCGCCACAGCCCTGGACCCATCGCCGAGAGTGCAAGTTCTGGGGGCTTTCGGCCCCCAAGTGCCCGGAAGTTGCGCTCTCGGCGACGGCTGTCGTCCGCGGCGCCCATCGGCGGCCCCGGGCATCCGCATAGGCTGGCCAGGTGCCGGACCACCGCCGCGAGGTACCCCGCACGGACGCCGTCCTGGCCGACCCGCGACTGGGGCCACACGTGCAGCGCCTGGGCCGCGCCCTGGTCAAGGCGGCCATCCTGCGCGAGCAGCAGGCGGTCCGCGAGGGACGACGCGAGCCCGGCGACCTGGTTGCGGAAGTCGTCGCCGCCCTGCCCGAGTCCGTCTCCAGCCTGCTGCCCGTCGTGAACGCCACCGGTGTGCTCCTGCACACCAACCTGGGCCGGGCCGTCCTGTCGCCCGCCGCGGTTGCGGGCATCGCGGCTGCCGCCGGGACGACGGACGTCGAGTTCGACCTGACCACCGGGGAACGGGCCCGCCGTGGCCGCGGGGCCATGGCCGCGCTGGCGCAGGCGGTGCCGGCTGCCCAGGCCGTGCACGTGGTGAACAACGGCGCGGCCGCGCTGGTGCTCGCGGCCACTGCGCTGGCGGGGGGCGGCGGCGAGATCGTCATCTCGCGCGGTGAGATGGTCGAGATCGGCGACGGCTTTCGCCTGCCCGACCTCATGGCCTCGACTGGCGCCCGGCTGCGCGAGGTCGGCACCACCAACCGCACCACCCTCGCCGACTACGCCGGCGCCGTTGGGCCGGACACCGCGATGGTGCTAAAGGTGCACCCGTCCAACTTCGTGCTCACCGGATTCACGGCCGGTGTAGGCGTGAGTGAGCTGGCCCGGCTCGGACCCCCGGTCCTGGTCGACATCGGGTCGGGGCTGCTCGCGCCACACCCGTTGCTGCCGGACGAGCCGGACGCCGCCTCGGCGTTGCGCGCGGGGGCGGCCCTGGTGAGCGCCAGCGGCGACAAGTTGCTCGGCGGCCCCCAGGCCGGTCTGCTGCTCGGCAGCGCGCAGGTCGTCGAGCGGCTGCGCCGCCATCCGTTGGCGCGCGCCCTGCGCGTGGACAAGCTCACCCTGGCGGCCCTGGAGGCCACGCTGCTCGGGCCGACCGTCCCGGTCATCGCCAGCCTCACGGCGTCCGTGAGCGGCCTGCGCCGGCGCGCCGAGCAGCTCGCGCGACTGTTGAGCGCCGACGGCGCGGACGCGCGCGCCGTCGAGTGCGTGGCCGCCGTAGGCGGTGGCGGCGCACCGGGCGTCGAGCTGCCCAGCGCCGCGGTCAGCCTGCCGGCGTCGTACGCACGGCAGCTGCGGCTGGGCCGCCCCGCCGTCGTGGGGCGCCTTGAACACGGACGGTGCCTGCTCGACCTGCGCGCCGTGGCCGAGGCAGACGACCAGCTTCTCCTGCAGGCCGTGCGCTCGCTGCTGCCCGAACCCGCACCCTGATGTACGTCCTGGCCACCGCGGGGCACGTCGACCACGGCAAGTCCACTCTCGTGCGCACGCTGACCGGCATGGAGCCGGACCGGTTCGCAGAGGAGCAGCGCCGCGGTCTGACCATCGACCTGGGCTTCGCCTGGACGCGCATCGGCGAGCGCCAGCTCGCGTTCGTCGACGTCCCTGGGCACGAACGGCTGGTGCCGACGATGCTGGCGGGTGTGGGCTCGGTCCCGGCCGTCGTCTTCGTGGTGGCGGCCGACGGCGGATGGATGCCACAGTCGCAGGAACACCTGGACGCCCTCGACGCGCTGGACGTCCGACACGGCCTGCTGGTCGTCAGCCGCTGTGACCTGGCCGACCCGGGCGCGGCCCTGCGGCAGGCCCGAGAGCGCTTGGGCGAGACCAGCCTGCGCGGCGTCGAGGACGTCGCGGTGAGCGCCGTCGCCGACCCGCAGCTGCTCGGCCTGCGCGATGCGCTGGCCCGGCTGGTCGACCGCCTGCCCGAGCCGGACGTCGAGGGGCCGATGCGGCTGTGGGTCGACCGCGTGTTCACGGTCAAGGGCGCCGGCACGGTCGTGACCGGAACCCTGTCGGCCGGCACCCTGCGCCGCGGGGACCGCCTGCAGCTGGCCGACGGCCGCGAGCTGCAGGTGCGGGGCCTGCAGTCGTTGGGGCGCAGCCATTCCACGGTCCAGGCCCTCGCTCGGGTCGCGGTCAACCTGCGCGGAACCTCGGTCGAGGAGCTGACTCGCGGCGACGCGCTCATCACACCGGGCAGTCACCGCAGCACCAGGCTGGTCGACGTACGACGTTCGGCGGCCGGTCGCGACCTGCCCACCCACGCGTTGCTGCACCTGGGCACGGCGCAGGTGAGCGTGCGGGTACGCCCCCTGGATGCGCTCACGGCCCGGTTGCAGCTGGCCGCCGAGCTGCCGCTGCGTATCGGTGACCTGGGGTTGCTGCGCGACCCGGGCCGCCGGCAGGTGCTCACCGGCGTGCGGGTGCTGGACGTCGACCCGCCGGCTCTTGGTCGGCGCGGCGCGGCGGCGGCGCGCGCCCGGCAGCTTGCCGCCTACAGGTCCGAACCCGACGCGGCCGCCGAGCTCGAGCGCCGACAGGTGGTGCGCCGCGCCGACCTGGTCGCCATGGGCATCCCGGCCGCGCAGGCGGCCGCACTGCCTGGCGCTGATGCTCAGTGGGCGATCGACCCTCGGCATCTCGAGTGGCTGCGCACCCAGCTTGCCCGCCTGGTGGGGGAGCGCCGCGGCACCCACCCGTTGGAGGACGGCGTCCAGGTCGAGGTCGTGCGCCAAGCCCTGGGGCTGCCCGCGCAGCGGCTGGTGGCCGATCTGGTGCGTTCGCCCCTCGCCCTGGTGGCCGGCCGCGTGATCGACACTCGGTACGGTGCGAGCGCGGCCTTGCCGCCACCGGTAGCCAGGTCGGTGGAACAGCTGCGCGAGCAGCTCAGGCGCGCCCCTTACGCCGCCCCCGACGCCCAGCAGCTGCGCGACCTTGGTCTGGGCGCGCGCGAGCTGGCCGCGGCCGTCCGGGTGGGTGCGCTCGCCAAGATCGCAGAGGGCATCTACCTGGCTCCTGAGGCGCTGCGCGACGCGCTGACCCCGCTACGCCAGCTGCCGCAACCGTTCACGAGCAGCCAGGCCCGCCAGGCCTGGGGGACGACCCGGCGGGTGGCGTTGCCGCTGCTCGAGCGGTTGGACCAGCTGGGAGCCACCCGCAGGCTGCCCGACGACACGCGGCTGCTCAGCGACCAGCCCGAACCGGGCTGAGTGACGCCTCTAGACGTGAGCGGCGGACATGCTCTGGGCGGCCATGGTCAACTGGTTTCGCCCGTTGCGCTTGGAGGTGTACATCGCCTCGTCGACCGCCCCCAAGAGCTCCTGGGTCGACTCGGCCGCGCAGTCGCCGAGCGTCGTACCGCCCAGGCTCACGGTGATCTCGAGGCTGCCCTGTCCGGCGGCGAACGTCAGGTCGGCGATGTTGCGCCGGATCCGCTCGCCGACAGCACGCACGTCAGCCAGGCCCGCGCCAGGCAGGACGACGATGAACTCCTCTCCGCCGGTTCGCACCAGGACATCCCCCTCGCGCAGGGCAAGGCGCGCCGCGGCCGTTGTCTCCCGAAGGACCCGGTCACCCGCCAGGTGGCCGTAGGTGTCGTTCACGGCCTTGAAGTGGTCGAGGTCGAAGGCCAGCACGCCAAGCGGAGCGCCCGTCCGAATCGACCGAGCCCACTCCTCCTCCAGCCGGCCGAGCCCGAACCGCCGGTTGTAGGCACCGGTCAACGAATCCACGGCAGCCAGCTGCTGGAACCGTTCATGGGCCAGGGAGTTGTTCAGGGCCACGCCCGTGGGCATGCGGAACCCGTCGAGAATCCGCATGGTGTCCGCGCTGGGCGACTCACTGAAGGCGAGGACGACCACGCCCAGCGGGATCTTGCGAAAGTGGATGGGCAGCAGCGCCACTGCCGCGGGACGAAACGACACGGCTACCGCCTCGACGACCAGACCTGGGGGCACCTCGAGCTGGACCGGTGCGGAGTCGGACAGGGCGGCCAGGACCGCGGGGTGCTCGGACAGGCCGGCGACCTGCAGGCGTGCGTTGGCGAGCACGTCCAGGTGTCCGTCCCGGACGACGCAGAACGCGCCGGCTTGGGCCTGACCGGAGGTGAGAAAGCTACGCAAGGTGGTGTGCGCGAACTCGGCGAGCTCAAGGTGCTCGGAGAGTGCTCGGTTGGTCTCGGACATGGCACGGTGCATCTCGTGCGAGGTGGACAAGGCGGTGACCAGGCCGTTGAACGACGCCGCCACCTCACCAAGCTCGTCGGCGGAGTCCACCGGAAGGTGACAGGACGCGGGAGTGCACACTCCCCAGTCCCCGGAGTAGCCGGCCTGCGCGATGACGGCCTCGACGTACCGCATCTGGCGTGAGACCTGCACGACCCGCAGGCCGATGACCCGGCGGGCCAGGGCGTAGTTCGCCGCTCCCAGGAGCAGGCCGGCGCCGATGCAGGCAGCGAAGAAGGCCGGGCGCAAGGTGAACTGGGATGGCACGCCGAGGGGGATCAGCAGGAAGGGGAAGGCCACCCCGATGCCCAGGCCGAGTGCCTGCATCCACAGCCCGAGGTCGGTGAACGCCCGCCTGGTCAGCCGCGGCATCGCCCCGCCGTTCACCGCCGGACGAACCTGCGGTGCAGCGCTGGGCTTCATGTCTATTCATCGGTGCTTGGGGCCCAGCCTTGAGTGAACCGGGTCGCCTGTACTACGGCGACTGCTGGCCCGGCACGGAGTCTGCTTTCACGGCGCGCCGGCGCCCCAGCGGTTGGGGTGCGCCCTTCGTGGTGTCCCGCACGGTCTGCTGTTCGGCCTCGGCATTGACCTCGGCCCCGAACAGCACCGCGTACGTGGTGAGCCACAGCCACATGAGCAGCACCGCTACACCGGCCAGGCTGCCGTACGTCTTGGTGTAGGAGCCGAACGAGGCGTACAGCGAGAAACCGACCGAAGCCAGGACCCACAGCAGTGTGGCCACCGTGGCGCCGACGCTGGTCCAGCGGAACTTGGGGCTGTCGCGGTCCGGGGCGTACCGATAGAGCACCGCAAGCGCCGCCACCACCGCCAGCAGCAGGACCAGCCAGCGGACCACCTCGATAGCGATCCGCAGCGGCATCGGCGGATGGGTGAGCGCAATGAGGGCAGGTGCCGCCGCGAGCGCGGCCAGGGCGACCGCGAAGAACACGATGCCGCCCAACGTCAGCGCCAGGGCGATCGCCTTGCGCCGCAGAAAGCCTCGGGACTGCCGCTCGTCGTACGCGATGTTGACCGCGGTCATCAAGTGGCTGGCGCCGCTCGACCCTCCCCACAAGGCCCCCAGGACCGCGGCGACCAGACCGATGCCCAGCCCCTTGGAGGGGGCGGCGGCCAGGGCCGTCAGCTGGCTGAGCAGCACCTGTCGAGCCGACGCCGGGACGACCCCCGCGACGCTGGCGACCTGCTGCTGGACCTGCGCGGGCGTCGTCACCAGGCCGTAGACCAGCATGAGGGCGATCAGCAGGGGGAACAGCGCCAGGAACTCATAGAACGCCACCCCCGCGGCGAGCAACGAGATCTGGTCCCGCTTGCTTTCGGAGCGGGCCCGCCTGAGCACCTGCCACCAGCCGCGCGGTGGGATCTGGGT